>NZ_CAUFYA010000025.1:0-70576 GCF_959596855.1 uncultured Butyricimonas sp. | reverse complement strand
GATATCTTCCGCTGCTTCTTTGTCTTTGAGAATGTTGAATGCGAAAGCGTTCAGCGATTCGTTGTATTGCAAAACGAGTTTGTCAAAGGCTTTACGGTTATCCTTTTGTATTTCTTGTAAGAGGGTGTCCAACTCCATAGTACGAGGGGATTGTAAATATTACAATACAAATGTATAATTTTTTTTTATTCGATGTATACTTTTTCTGAATGGTGGTGTTTTAGTGATAAAAAAATGAGATATGAATTATTTGGACGGAATCGAACTCGCCGAGATCATGGTAAAAAAGGTGGTTGGGAATATTTCCCCGAGGGAGGAGGAGCGTTTGCAGCGTTGGTTGGACTCTTCCCTCGAGCATCGGGAGATGTATGAGGCGTTCGTGTCCGGGCAGAGTTTTGCGGAGCGTAAACGGAATTTCGGACATCTGAAATACGAGAAGACGATAGGGGCAATTCATGAAAAGATTCGTCGTAAGGTGCGGCGCAGACTGTACATGAAGATTTCTTCGGTGGCGGCGGTGTTGTTGGTTGCTGTTTTGAGTACGGTTATTATTTTTTCGCTTCGGACGGAAAAAGCGGGTGTGGAGCCTATTCTTCCGGTGGAAGGTAAGCATTACGCGTTTTTATCCGTGGATGACGGGCGCAAGGTGGTGTTGAAAGAAAATGACACGGGTACGGCGTGGAAGGAACACGTGAAAGAGAAGGCTGGCGAGAATGTGGTCGCGGAGGAGAAGGTGCAGATGATCCGTGTAGAAGTTCCGAGGGGAAGCGAGTATTGGTTGCGATTGAACGATAGTACCGAGGTTTGGTTGAATTCGGAAACGGTGCTGACATATCCGGATCGGTTCGCGGAAGATAAACGGGAGGTGACGTTACGCGGAGAGGCTTTCTTCAAAGTGAGGACTAATCCTACCCGCCCTTTTGAAGTGCGGACGGATGAGAATTTGCAGATATGGGTGACGGGGACGGAACTGAACGTGCGGGATTATGCCGATGAACAATTTTTGAAAGTGACTTTGTTGAAAGGTGTCGTGCACGTGGGGAATGATTCGATATACAAAATATTGTCGCCTAGTGAACAGGCTGTGTTTGACAGGGAAACGGGAGATATTGAAGTGGTAGAATTGGATGATCCGTCAATCTGTGTTGCTTGGCGGGAAGGAATGTTTGCCTTCGAGGGAGAGCCTATAGGGATGATTCTAGCAGCTATGGCGCAGTGGTATGATGTAGAATTTGTTATCGAGAATAAAGTTGCCACGCCCGGTGGTAGTGTGACTTTCCACGCCATGCGTGACGACAAAGTGGAAGAGTTATTGTGTGTGTTACAGAGTTTAATTGATTTTAAATATAGAATAGAAGGAAAGAAAATATATATCCGTTTCTAAAGGTATAATCAAAAAACAAGGAAGAGTCTAGCCCACTCTTCCTCATGTTCAAGATTATTTGTGTATCTGTTATTTAATAACCTTAAAAACAAAGGTATGAAAAAAAATCATTTTATGAGAAAGAAAGGACGAAAAAAGATGGTTTGGAAGGGTCTTTTTCTAATCTTTTACATTTTTGCGAGTAGTTTTTGGTGTCCGGGGATGCTTTCCGCCCAGACGGAGCAGCGCGTGACGCTAAGTATGAAGTCGGTGTTGGTAGAGCAGGTGTTCAAGCACTTGCAGGAAACGACACGTTATCGGTTTACTTATCTGAAAGAGGATTTGCCTGATGCTCCCCGGAAAGATTACGAGTTCAAGGATGCTTCGATTAGCGAGGTGATGGACGAGTTGTTGAAAGGAACGAAATTACAATGGAAGTTTCAGAGTGGTGCTATCGTGGTAAGTAAAGCAAAAGCAACCCCGGTTGCCAAAAAGGTGATACAACGAGTGCGTGGTCGGGTGGTGGATGCCAAGAACGTTTCGATTCCCGGGGTGACAGTTCAAGTGCTGGGCGAATACCGGGGTACGACATCGGATACCAGCGGGCATTTTATGCTGACGGATGTTTTCGAGGGGAGTAAGATCGAATTTAGTTTTATCGGTTACGAGAAAAAGACATTGACGGCAAAATCGGAGATGGGTACCGTGATTCTGGATTCTCTGGCCTATGCTATCGAGGAGGTGACGGTAATCAATAACGGTATTTTTACCCGTCCGAAAGAGAACTTTACCGGTGCCGCGACTCAATACACGGGAGAGGATATCCGTGCGATCAGTAAAACGAGTATTCTGAGTGCCTTGAAGGTGTTGGATGCCTCGTTCCAGATGCCGGACGACGTGGTGAACGGTTCCAACCCGAACGTGTTGCCGAAGGTACAGTTGAGGGGTACGAACAGTATCATGCAGACGGACATGGAGAGCGAATACGGGTATATCAGCAACCCGCCATTGATTATTATTGACGGTTTCGAGTCCGATTTGCAGACTTTGTTTGACATGAGTCCCAATATCGTGAAGTCAGTCACGTTGTTGAAAGATGCTGCTGCGACAGCGATTTACGGTTCCAAGTCCGCAAACGGGGTATTGGTTGTGGAAACGATTCAGCCGGAAGAGGGAAAAACGCAAGTGTTTTACACGGGTACTTATGGAGTGAATATACCGGATTTATCTAGTTTCAACTTGATGAATGCCAAGCAAAAGTTGGAGGTTGAGGAGATTGGTGGTTACTATCGTAGCCGTGATTTTTCGACACAGAAGCAGTTGGATGATTTGCACAACTTGGTCAAACACAATGTAGCCCGAGGCATTAATACATATTGGTTGTCCCAACCTTTGCGTACGGAATTTACTCATTCCCATACAGCGCGGGTTTCTTACGGGACCAAAAAAGTGTTGTTGCAGGGAACGGTGAATTATTCCAATAACGGCGGTATCATGAAAGGTTCTTACCGGAATGTACTCGGGGGTGACGTCCGGGTAAAGTACACGACTTTGGATAAGAAATTAAGTTTCCAGTATGCGCTAAAGATCAGTTCTTCCAAGGGGTCGGAATCACCTTACGGGGATTTCGGTCAATATGCCCGGATGAATCCTTACTGGCTACCGAAGGATGAGAACGGTAATGTCACTAAATACGTGGATATTTATCCCACGGAGGGGAGTAATGGTTTAATCTCTTCATCCCATACCCCTGCCGAGAAGAATCCGCTTTGGAATGCCCATTTGCATATGGTGAATACAAATTCCAGTCTTTCTATCGGTAACGAGTTCTGGTCGGAAGTGACTTTCGTGAAAGGTTTGAAGTTGAACACGACGTTTACCTATACACACGGGACAACGGAACGGGATAATTTCATACCGGGAACGGCGTCCGAATTTTTCACGTCGGCTTTTTCCGAAAGGGGAGCTTATACCAAGAATAATGGAAAGACGAAAAAGTGGCAGCTGACTTCCACGTTGAATTACGGGCAAAACTTTGGGAATCACACGATTTATATTTCCGCGGGAGCGCAGTTGAATCACGATGAGTCCAATTCTTTCGGGTTGGTGGTTAAAGGATTCCCGAATGACCGCTTGGATGATTTGTTGTTCGGGCTGCAATACAGTAACACGAAACCGTCCGGGAGTTATAGTATGAAACGAACGGCGGGTTTTTACGGGAACTTGAGTTATGCTTACGGTAATCGTTATTTGTTGGATGGTTCTATTCGGGCGGACGGTTCATCCGTGTTCGGGCGGAAAAAAAGATTCGGGGATTTGGGCTCTGTCGGTATCGGTTGGAATTTCCATAACGAGAAATTTATGCTGGGGCAGAATATTATCAGCCAGTTGAAGTTCCGGGTTTCATGGGGATTTACCGGAAGCGTGAATTTCCCGGCTTACGCGGGAGCCACGACGTACAAGTATCAAACGGACGGACGGTACCTTGATTTTATCCCTGCCACGTTGATGGGGTTGGGGAACACGGCATTGAAGTGGCAGCAAACGCAAAAATGGAATTATGGTGTGGATTTGGGATTGTTCGATGGACGGGTGACGGCGAACTTTAATTATTACCGGGAGACCACGGACGATTTAATCATGTCGACTTCCACGGTTCCTTCCAATGGTTTTGATTCTTATCACGATAATTTGGGTAAGAGCCAGAACGTGGGATTCGATTTGGGGGTTCGGGTGGTGTTGTTTCAAGCACCCAAGAGAGAGTTGTTCTGGTCTGTATCTACTTCATTCTATCATAACGAGAATAAATTGTTGGAGATCACGGATAATTTGAAAGCACAAAATCAAGCTGCCTTGAATCAACAGATAACAAACGGAGCTACGACTCCGGTGCTTCAATACGTGGAAGGTGCCAGCGTGAGCGGATTGTATGCCGTGCGTTCTTTGGGAATTGATGCGAGTAACGGTTACGAGGTATTCCTGACGAAAGACGGGCGGCAAACTTACGTGTGGAGACAGGAGGATATGGTGTATATGGGAGATATGCAACCGAAATTGAACTTCACGATTTATAATAATTTCCAATACAAATGGATCCGTTTGAATTTCGGGTTGACTTTCCGCACGGGAGGTGTGTTGTATAACAGTACGCTGGCAAGTAAAGTGGAGAATTTCAATTTGAAACAAAATATGGATAAACGGGTGTTGAAAGATCGTTGGATGGAACCGGGTAAACCTGCCGATTATAAAGGATTGGTGGATTTGGAAGGTTATACGCGTACGGAAAAATCGACGAAAGTGACTTCTCGTTTCGTGCAGAAAGCAAATTCGTTCGAGATTACGGGATTGACGATTGACCCGGGTATTCTGGTGGAGCGTTGGTTGAACCGGTTGGTGAACAAGGCCGTGCAGAAAGTGAATGATACTTCCAAAGAGGCGATTAACAGCGACCGTTTTAGCGTGAGTTTCTCGATGCAGAATGTATTGCGTATTTCAAGTATGAAGCGGGAGTCCGGTACGTCTTACCCGTTCAATCGTAGTTTCCTGTTTACGCTGTCGGCTAGATTGTAGTGTTTGTGAAAAATAAAAAAGTAGATTATGAAGAAATATATTTTTTATATCGTGTTGGTTTTCGGGCTTTCCTTGGGGGCATGTAACGATTGGTTGGATGTACCCTCGAAGACGGAAGTGATCGATTACGAGATGTTCAAGACGGAACAGGGATTTATGGACGGCATGGCGGGGGTGTATTACCTGATGACGGATGATGCCTTGTACGGGGATATACTGAGTGTGACTTATTTGGACGTGTTGGCTCGACGCTTTAAAATATATAGTAATTATGATGTCGGAGGGTTAGGAAAAGATTTGGATGCAGCCAATTATTATCAGGATTCTAAAGTTGTCGGTACGATTGATAATATTTGGAGTAAAGGTTATAATGTTATCGCTAACGTAAATAGTCTGTTGGAGCA
Source organism: uncultured Butyricimonas sp. (assembly GCF_959596855.1). Taxonomy (NCBI): domain Bacteria; kingdom Pseudomonadati; phylum Bacteroidota; class Bacteroidia; order Bacteroidales; family Odoribacteraceae; genus Butyricimonas; species uncultured Butyricimonas sp. Next base: position 65,239 of record NZ_CAUFYA010000025.1, on the reverse strand, counting down.
GATTGAAAATTATAAATCGGTATTTACTTATGACAATTACCGGATGATAAAGGGGGAGGCGTTAGGTGTCCGTGCTTTTATGCATTTCGATTTGATGCGGTTGTTCGGGAAGCCGTATGCGTTGACTGGGGATGAATTGACCATTCCTTACGTGACGAAACTATCCGGGCGGGAATGGCCTTTGTTCAATACGGAGGACGAGGTGATTGGGTTGGCTCTTCGGGATTTGCAGGAAGCGGATAGTTTGTTGTCGGTAGACAATATGTACTCGTCTTCCGTGGAGAACAGTTGGTTGAACAGTCGCCGCTCTCATTTTAATCGTTGGGCGGTGTACGCGACGATGGCTCGGATTTACCACTGGAAGGGGGACACGGAAAACGCTTTGTTGTATGCCAAAAAAGTAATTGAGTCACAACAATTCAGGTTTATGGATCCATTGGTGGACTGTAAAGATTTGCAATCAAGGGATGTTGCATTTTACACGGAGTGTATATTTACTTTGAATAAAACCGATCTGAAAGACGTGTACGAGAAAAGAATGGGATTCGCGATGGAGCGTTTGGATAATGATGTCTCGGATATAGAAAAGCTTTATGGAAAAACGTCGGGGGGAAGTACGGATTATCGGTTCACGTATTTGTGGTATCTTGCTGCAACGGATCAGGTGGGTGGTCAAAAGTATGTGTTTTATAGGTACAATGGAGGTGTTGCCAGCAGGGGAGATTTGGTTACTTTGATGCGTTGGTCTGAGATGTATTATATCGCCGCCGAATGTTGTGGTAACACGGCGGAAGGGCGTGCTTATCTGAACGAGGTTTTGGTGAACAGGGGATTGAAAAAGCTAGAAGATTCCATATCGGACGAAGAGTTCCGGAACGAGATTCTGAACGAGTACAAGAAAGAATTTTTCAGTGAAGGGCATTTGTTCTATTATTATAAGCGGTTGAATATAACGAAGGTATTGGAGCACGATCAAGAAACATACGTGGATGTTGCGACTCCCGGTTACGTGTTCCCCATACCGGAGAAAGAGCTTGAATTAAGACGTGGAGTTACAGAATAATCAACAAGAACAGTTATGAAAATGAAAACGTTATATAATATACGAATCATGTTGGCGGTGATGTTATTCGGGATTGTTGCCGCTTGTGAAGATGATGACAAGATTCCCGGAGCTTCTTATGATGCAGGGGTGTGGTTTTACGGAACGGGAACTGTCATTAAACAGAATAAATTTGACATGGACGAGTTCAACAAGATATTCAGCGGTTTTTATTCGTTCTATTTTTTCCCGGGGGTAGAGGAACATACTTTTGAACTTCCGGAGATTCGTTTGATGGGGAAGCCCGTGGATTACGATCGTGAAGTGAATTTAGTCGCGGGAGAGGGAAGCACAGCCGTGGAAGGCGAGCATTTTATAATTGAGGATAACGTGTTACCTGCCAATGCGGTTTCATTTACCCCGAAGGTGCTGTTACTCAAAAAGAATTTGGGTGACGAAGAGAAAATTGTCAAGTTCGTGCTTGAACCTTCCGAAGAATTTCCCGCACGGGTGTTCGGGGATACGGTATCGGACGACAAGACATTTTTGATTTCTTTGCGCTACGAGTTGAAGTTTTCCAACTTGGTGTCGGAGCCGCCTTATTGGTCACAGTGCGGTATTTTTGGTGATTGGAGCCGGGTGAAGTTTGATTTCATGTACGAGAAATTGGGGAAATACTGGGGTGTAGAACCGGTGTCTCCCGCGGATAGAAATTATATGTATGATGACTTGTTGCGTATGCGTCGTGAATTACAATTGTGGCAAGAAGAACATCCCGGCGAAAAGATGCTGGATGAAAATGGGGAACAAGTTACTTTTTAATTTAAACACGAAAGTATGAAAAATTGGTTTAGATATAGTCTTATCGGGATGCTGGGCGTATTGCTTTTGGCGTCGTGTTACAAGGATAAGGGAAATTATTCTTATCGGGATTTAAATGAGATTTCGATTGATTTACCGGAAATCGTATCTGTGCAACAGGGGATGGTACTGGAAGTATCTCCCAAACTCTCTTTTGCTTTGGAAGAGAATGAGGAAAACTTGAGTTACGAGTGGGTGGTTTCTATTCCTACCTCTTCGGATTCTGTGAATGTGGTATTATCCACGGATCGGGACTTTGCCGAGCAGGTTGATTATGCTTCCGGTAATTCTTACCCGTTCGATTTTAAGGTGACGGATAATAACACGGGTGTCACTTATCGTAAGGGGATGAAATTGGAGGTGCGGACGAACTATCAGCCCGGTTATTTTGTCGTGGAGCAATATGACAATCATTCGGATATCAGTTTTTACAACACATCGACGGACACAGTGTTTCATAGTATATTCTCGAAGGTAAACCCGGAAGTCGTGTTGAAACCGAATGTAACGGATTTGTTTACAGTCGATTTTAGCGGGTATTCATCTCCGGACGGGAAGGTTGCCGCGGGGAATATGACGATGATTTTCGGAGAAGATTGGGGATACGTGATAGATTATCGTTCTTGTCGGGTGCTTGCCGATATAGAGCAGATGTTTGCAATGCGTCCGGAAGTTATTCGTCCACAGGTTTTGGCAAATTATATCGAGAAGAATTCTACATTTGTTTTGATAAATGATGGAAAGGTTTACCGGATGCATCAAGATCAGGGGCAAACTTTATTTGGAGAACCTATGGTTGCGTCAGATGGTTTGGAAACCGGTTGTGCTTCCTTTATCGGTTCGGGAATGAATTACAGGGGGCAATTGATGGGGATTTTGTATTTTGACGAGGTGAATCACCGTTTTTATTCCCGGTACCAAGCAACTAACGTGGTTTTTACGGATGTGAGAGGTGTTTATGTTTCTGCGGGAGATACCTTGTTTAATGCGGCGAAAGTAGATGACGATTGGGAATTGATCGGAATGCCGACCGGAGGTGCGGGAAATTACTATTATAATATGGTGTTTCGGGATGCGGACAATGCTTACGTGATACGTTATACGATGGCGGGAGTAGGATTTAATGGTGGTCCTTTTCATGTTGTTAGCGAAGAGGCGTGTCCCGGTATGAAAGATAGTCCGGTGTTTGTGTCCCCGTACGGTAGGCAGCAGATATATTATGCCAATGGAAACGAAATTCGCTTGTATGACGCAGATGCGAATACTTCCCGGTTGCTTTATGCTTTCCCGGCGGGTGAAGAGGTGGTTTCTATAGTCTTGCCGACAAACGACGGGCTGAACCTGACTGCCGCCACGTATAACGGGAGCAAGGGAGCGCTCTATGCTTTCACGTTGGTGAATACCGGGGATTTGAAAGACGCAGAGCCTAAGTTGTTGGCAACCGATTTCGGGAAGATAAAGAAGATCGTGTATAAAAAATAGTTTATGAATTTAATGACGTTTTGTGTAGCGGGGAGGAAAACATTCTGGTTTTCCTTCCTTCTCTTCCTCTTGCTGCCTGTTTTTTCGGCGGGTAAGGGGAAAGAGAAAGATTATTTCAAGATATACCGGGAAGGAGATCGGGTGATTTGGGAATTGTCTGCATCTCTCGTGGGGAGGGAATGGTTGCTGGTGAACCAGATCGCGGCGGTGGGGAACGGTTATTACGCCCAAGTGGGGGATATGTCCGGAGAGCCGAGAATCTTGCAGTTGCGGGAGAGAGAGAATGGTAGGATGGTGTTGATACAGAAAGCGGTGATGAGTAAGAATGCGGGTTCCAATATGACGGGACTGCCTAAGGCTCCTCATGAAATTGCCGATTTTCAGAGTGAGGAGAGCGGCAACGGGAAGGCTTTGCGTTTGGATATCACGTCGTGGGTGGTGAGCGACACGGGGATGGTAGACGGTAAATTGCGGACCCTGACACTGAAAATCATTTCTCATCCGGATTGCATGGAGATTGTCGGTTGGCGGGAGAGAAAGGGAGGGCAGGTACAGGCGAGTAGTTGTCTGTTTTTGATGTCCGGGCAATTGATGCGGCTTCGTTATGAAGATCAGCGGGTGGGGTATTTCAGGAGCAAGCATTTGGTATGCGACGATACGACGGCGAAAGAGGAAGAGGCGTATTGCATCTCCCGTTGGCGGTTGGAACCCCGCCCGGAAGATATGAAGAAGTATCAGAAGGGAATACTCGTGGAACCTCGGGAACCTATTCTGTTTTATATTGATCCGTTGACTCCGGCAAAATGGGTTCCCTATATTGAAATGGCAATCAATAACTGGAAGCCCGTTTTTGAGCGAGCCGGGTTTAAAAATGCCATTGAGGCGAGGGTGGCACCGTCGACCGATTCGACTTGGACGTTGGAGTCTTGTCGGGCGGCTATCGTGTATAAGCCGCTCCCGGAAGAAAACGCCTTCGGGGAACGGTATGCCGACCCGAGGAGCGGGCAGATATATCACGCTCGTATCCAGTGGGGACACGGGTTGGTGGAGTGGTTGAAGGGGAATTACATGATGCAGGCGGGAGCGAGTGATCCGGGGGTATTCACGGAAGGAATTTCGGATGAATGGTTGGGTACATTGCTATCGGTGATTGTTTCGCACGAGGTGGGACACACGTTGGGACTGACTCATAACATGGGGGCGAGTTCCGTTGTGCCCGTGGAGAAGTTGCGGGATAACGAATGGTTGACGGAAAACGGTATTTCCACTTCTCTTATGGATTATTCGAGGTTTAATTACGTGGCACAACCCGGGGACGGCATCGAGCGGAAAAATTTGATTCCCCGGATAAACATGTATGATTACTGGGCTATCGAATGGGGCTATCGTTTGTTCCCGAAAATAAAGACATTGGAGGAAGAGCACGCGCACGTGTCCGCTTGGGTTGGAGAGGAGCAAAAGAAGTGGGGACAATGGTTCGGGGCTCAGAATACTTCGGGAGATCCCCGTTGCCAATCGGAAGATTTGGGGGATGATTTGGTGGAAGCGAATACTTACGGGATAGCCAATTTGAAGCGGGTATTGGAGCAATTGGACCGGTGGGCTCCGGATGCGGATGGCAGTTACACGACTTTCCGGAATATGTATGACCGGATCATCTTTATCGGAGAGCAAAATGTACCCCGGGGACAGTTTTATTTTTACATGCAACAGGTGGTGAATATCGTGGGAGGCAGTTATGTAAATTATGACGAGAAGGAACAAGCAGTGCGAACGCCGGTGGAGAGGGAGTATCAGCGTCGGGCGATGATGTTTTTGGGAGAACAGGTGTTTACCACTCCCGAATGGTTGTTGAAACCGATGTTGTCGGGAAAAGTGGAGAATGATCCGTTACGTTTCATCGAATTGGTGCAAAGCGGGGTTTTGACGATGTTGGTTGGCAAAGGGAGTGGCTTATCGGAGAGGGATTCCGTTGGAAATTATACACGGACGGACTTTTTCGAGGATTTAAATCGGATCATCTGGCAAGACGTGTTGTCGGGAGAGATGCCGGATGTTTACAGGCAGAACTTGCAACACAGTTTCTTGCGGCAAGTCAGTTCTTACGGTTCGAGAGGCGGGCCGCAGGCAATCCGATTCTACAAAGGGTATATGGCAGATATGCAGGGAAAATTGAAACAAGTTAGTGTGGCAAACACGGACGAGCGATTCGGTGTCTATTGCCGGGATTTGATTCAGCGTATGAATAGGTTTTTAAAGTAAAAGGAGATGTATTGTATGTATCGGAAAATATTTTGTATTCTGTTGCTTATCCGGGTGTTGTGCATCGGTGATGGTTACGCGTCTGCTTTTCGAGTGTACGCTTCCGGGGAGAAATGTCTGTTGGAAATGCCCCGGGAGATGTTGGGAAGGACTTTTTTGGTCGTGAGTCGTTTGGATTCAGTGCACGAGAATCGTACCTATCAGCCGGGGAGCCGATGGGGAAAGGAGAGAACCGTCATTTTCAGACCGGGGGAAGCCGGGAAGGTGGATGTGTATCTGCCGGATTATCGTTTTGACGAAAGAGAAACTTCTCCGGGGATGAGGAGATTGTTAGCCCGTGGCAAGGTGGAGTTGCCTGCCATGAATTGCCCGATTCTGAATGAATCTTCCGATTATATCGTGATAGATGTGACGGGGATGATGAAAGGGGGACAACCGTTGTTTGATGGCGAGGGAAAGGAAATTGTGCGTTTTCGTGGAGAGAATGATCGTTTCTATTGCACGGTAATGCGGGAAATGCCTGCCATACGTCGTGAGTGGAAACGGGAAGGAGATAAAATGACCGGGATGCCGGTGACAACCACGTTCTTCCTGTTACCGGATGTCCCGTGGCAAGCACGGGAAAGAGACAGGAGAGTGGGGTTTTCTTCTGTTTCGTACGATTATTTTAAGGATGAGAGTACGGGCGTGCGTACTCGCCATGTTGTGAGGAGATGGGCGTTAGAGCCTCGTGACATGGGGGCGTACGAGCAGGGGAAGTTGACGGAACCTCACGAGCCGATAGTGTTTTATCTCGATCCCGCGATTCCTGCTTGTTGGCGACCTTATTTTGTCCGGGCTGTCGAGGACTGGCAGCGGGCTTTTGAGGCTACCGGATTCAAGAATGCTATCGTTGCACGGGAATTGCCGGGAGAACTGTTGCGGGAAATATCGTCGTTGAGCGGGGTAATTCTTTATCAGGATTCCTTGCGGGGAGAGGTCGTGGATGTGAATGTCGATCCCCGGAGCGGGCAAATTGTACAAGCCCGGGTGCATTGGTCGCCGCAAGTGTTGGATTCTTTGAGATACGAATGGATCGCAAGGAGTGCTCTATGGAAAGCGGGAGATCATTCCGGGGAAACGGAGAAACAAATCACGGGTAATCTGATCCGTGTAACGGTAGGACAAAGGGTAGGTATAGCTTTGGGGTTATTGCCGAACAGGCTTGCCTCTGCATGGATTCCCGTGGAGAATTTGCGGGATAGAGTTGGGGAAATGTCATCCTCTATCATGGGGGGTGTCATGCTGAACACGGTGGCACAGCCGGAAGATATGGTCGGAATGGCGGGTATGTTTCCCGTGGTGGGGGAGTATGATTGTTGGGCGATCAATTGGGGATATCGTTACGGGGAAAAGGAATGTGCCGCGGCATTGTTGGCAAATATGGCACGACCGGAGTTCCGGTGGTGTGACAATTCACGGGCTGTTGCTAATTTAGAGAATCAAGGAGATGATCCGATAGCGAGTGTGGGCTACACTTTGGAGAACGTGAAGCGGATGTTCGCGGGCAAGCGTGACACGACGGGGTGGGTGTCATGGGTACGACACGCCGGAGAGAAAACAGGAGTATTGTACACTACCGTGTTGCCCGTTCTTCAGCAATTTGGCGGTATGGAGGTCCGACCGGAAGCCTCTTGTGCGTATGTACCCGTGCTTTTCCCCGTGGGACGGGAGCGACAGGAAAAAGCGATGGAGTTTCTAGTTCGGGAGGTTTTTGCCACGCCGCAATGGTTGATACGTTCGGCGTTAATCCGAAAAGCCGGAATCGATCCGGTAGAAATGATTACAAGTTGGCAAAGCGCCGTGCTTGAGTTTTTATTTGAAACAAGTATAAGCCGGTTTGCTTTGAATAACATCATGTCCGGGGAGGATTCCTCCTACACGGCAGATGAATTTTTAGACGGTCTGTACCGGGCTATATGGGTTGATGCGGGACATGAAGATGCTTGTATGAAGGCTTTGCGGTTGCGTTACTTGGAGATCGTTGGGAAAGTTGCGCGAGGGTATGCCAAAAGTAATGAGTCGGTAGCTTTGCGGGTGCATTTGCGTAAACTGCACGGAAGGATTGAACAAGCCTTGTCCGGAACGGTTGGCGGGGTGGAACGGGAGAGTTGGATGAGTTATAAAACTAAAATAGAGGATGTATTATAGTATGTTGTAAATTAAAAAAAGAAACGTATGAAATTGATTATTATTATTGCATTGGTGCTTTGTATGCCGGGCCTTACGAGGGCACAAGAACAGGGAATCCGCTTTGACAAGAGCATGAGTTGGCGGGAAGTGGTTGAAAAGGCCACGCGGGAGAATAAATATATCTACGTGGACGTTATGGCCACGTGGTGCGGACCTTGTCAAGCTATGGTCAAGAATATCTTTCCTCAAAAGGAGGTCGGAGATTTCTACAACGAGCATTTTATCTGCGTCAAATTGCAAACGGACAAAACCGCCAAGGACGACGAGTACGTGAAGGCTTGGCACAAGGAGGTGAACGATATATGCACGAAAGCGAAAATCAAGGTGTTGCCCACGTCTTTATACTATAACCCGCAAGGGGAGTTGGTGCATATCATCCCGGGCGGGATGCCTGATGCCGGGCGTTTCGTGGAGGCGGGCAAAATAGCCTTGGACGAGAACCGGCAAATATTCACGTGTTTGAAAAAATACGAGGCAGGGGAGCGTGACGTGGAGTTCCTGTATGAATTGTCCGTGAACTTCTTGATGTTGGGCGATAAGGTGATGGCGAGAAAGGTGGGTAATACTTTTTGGCAGACGATAACCCCGGAAGAACGGTTACTGGACAAGGGTATCCGTTATGCCGCCGATTTTTTCGAGAGTGTTGACGACGCCATGCTCCCTCTTTTCATGGATCACCCGGAGCGGGTCGATGCCGTACTCGGGAAAGGAGTGGCGGATCAGAAAGTAATACGGGCAATCGAGGCGAAATACATCAATCCGCTGATGAAGGATTCCGTGAATATACCCGATTGGGACGGGCTTTACCGGGAATTAACGGAGAGATACCCGAAGAAACAAGAGAGTATCCGGAAAATGTTATTGAACCGGAAATTAGGATACGGGCAACGGTATCATAATGATGGGCTTTGTGCCGCCGCGCTGAAAGAGTTGTTGCCTATCTGTTGGGAGGAAGGGAGTGAGGTGTTGATTCCTAATTACGCGTACGAATTGGGACGCAAGGCTCAAGACAAAGAAGCGGGTAAAATTGCCCTCGAGTGGCTGGAGCGCACGTTGGATGAAACGAACGCTTATCAGTTGTTGAATTACGCGGATATCCTTTTCTTGAACAAACAAAAGGGGAAAGGGTTGAAATGCGTGAACACGGCGTTGAAGCTGACCGAGGAAGGGAGTAAACTACACGAGAGGGCAATGGAAATGAAAAAGAAAAATGCCCGGGAAATGAAGTTTTTAAAGCAAGTGATGAATGAAATTAATTAAAACAGTTATGAGGTTTAAAGTGCTCGTGTTATTGGCTTTATTGTTTCCGGTGGGGACAATTGCCCAAGAGAATAAAGGTATCCGGTTTGATAAAAGCATGAGTTGGGAAGAGGTCGTGAAAAAGGCTACACGAGAGAATAAATACATCTTTATGGATGTCATGGCGACGTGGTGCGGACCTTGTCAAGCTATGGCACAAGCCGTTTTCCCGAACGAGGAAGTCGGGAACTTTTTTAACGAGCATTTTGTTTGCGTGAAGCTACAACTTAATAAAACGGCAAACGATGACGAGTATGTCAAAGCATGGTATCAAGAAGCGGAAAAGATACAAAAGACCTACAAGATACAGAGTGTACCGACTTTACTTTTCTTTAATTCCAAAGGGGAGATTGTGCATTCCATGTCGGGAGCGACGAATAATGCCGGTGCTTTTATCGAGTTGGGAAAGAATGCTTTGGACGAGAAGCAACAGTTGTACACCCGTTTACGTGCATTTGAGGCGGGAGAACGGGACGTGGAATTTCTCTACGACCTGTCAATTGATTTCGCCATGCGGCGGGATGGGGTGAATGCCATGAAGGTCGCCAATGTCTTCTGGCAGACCATTACTCCCGAGAAGCGGGTTTTGGAGAAAGGAATCCGTTATGCCAATGATTTCATGTCCGGTACGCGGGATGAAACTTTTAGGTTCTTTCTGGAACACCCGGAAGAAGTGGATGCCGTTCTGGGGGAAGGCAGTGCCAAGAAAAAAGTGGTGGGGCTTATCGAGCGGGAAATGGTTTTGCCTCTCGTGAATGACTCCGCTAGAATGCCGGAATGGGATGGTATTTATAACGACTTGTGTGTGAAATACCCTTCATTAGAGAAGAATTTTAAAGAAATGGTATCTAACCGGAAAATGTATTATGCCCAAAGATACCGCAAAGACGATCTGTATTTGGAAGCTTTGTTGGAATTAATCCCCATATACGGGGAACAGGAAAACGGTACATTGGCAAGATCGTACGCCCATCAATTGGGGAAAAAGGCACAGAATCGGGAACAAAGAAATATAGCCTTGAAATGGTTGAAAGAGAAGTTGGACGAGAAAGATGCGGTAGGGATGGCGTATTACGCGGAGATACTTTTCTTGTCCGGGCAGAAAAAAGAGGGTAGAAAATACATCGACTTAGCTGTCAAATCCATGGGTCAGGGGGATTTTGTTTACACGGAAGTGAAAAGGATAAAAGAGGAATACGCTAATTAAAAAGCGGGTAATGAAAAAAGGGCGTGCACAATCACGCCCTTTTTGTATATAAGATTATCTCGTTTACTTGATAACCCCGAGTTTCTTACCGATCTTGATAAAGGCAGCCAAGGCACGATCCAGTTGCTCGCGAGTGTGTGCGGCTGACAATTGGATACGGATGCGGGCTTGTCCTTTCGGTACAACCGGGTAGTAGAATCCGGTAACGTAGATGTTTTCTTTTTGCAGTTCGGCAGCGAATTGTTGTGAAAGCACTGCATCGTAAAGCATCAAGGCACAGATGGCTGATTCGGACGGTTTCAAGTCGAATCCGGCTTCCGTCAATTTAGCGCGGAAGTAGTTGGCGTTGTCCATCACGCGGTCTCTCAATTCCGTACTTTTTGTCAGCATATCGAATACGGCGATAGATGCACCGCAGATTGCCGGGGACAAGGAGTTGGAGAACAGGTAAGGTCTTGAACGTTGGCGCAACATATCGATCACTTCTTTCTTACCGGTCGTGTATCCGCCCATGGCACCACCGAGAGCTTTACCGAGGGTTCCGGTGAAGATATCCACGCGTTCCATGCAGTGGTGGTGTTCGGCTGAACCGCGTCCTGTTTTACCGATGAATCCGGCAGCGTGGCTGTCGTCAACCATTACGAGTGCGTTGTATTTTTCAGCCAAGTCGCAGATTTCGTTCATCTTGGCGATATCCCCGTCCATGGAGAACACACCGTCGGTAACGATGATGCGGTAGCGTTGAGCCTGAGAAATCTTCAATTGTTCCTCTAGGTCAGCCATGTTGGCATGTTTGTATCTGTAACGTACGGCTTTGCAAAGACGAACTCCGTCGATGATGGAAGCGTGGTTCAACTCGTCGGAGATGATGGCATCTTCCTGTCCAAATAACGGTTCGAATACCCCGCCGTTAGCGTCGAAACAAGCGGCGTAGAGGATCGTGTCTTCCGTGCCGAAGAATTGAGAAATTTTAGCTTCCAGTTCCTTGTGTATATCTTGAGTTCCGCAAATAAAACGTACAGAAGACATACCGTAACCGCGGCTGTCCAATGCTTTCTTGGCACCCTCGATGACTGTCGGGTTGGAAGAAAGTCCTAAATAGTTGTTCGCGCAAAAGTTTAACACTGTTTCTCCCGTGGCAAGTTTAATCTCCGCGTCTTGCGGGGTCACGATAATTCTTTCGCTTTTGTATAAGCCGGCGTCTTTTATCGACTGTAATTCAGTCTTTAAAAAGTCTTGAAATTTTCCGTACATATCGCTAATTTTAATGTTTGTTTTAATGGCCTCAAAAGTAATCATTTTTTACTTATAACGTATTCGAAAATGAATATATCGTACTTTATTCGGGGAAAAAATTCGAAAGTGTTATTTGCTTGAAAACAAGAGAGGTGTCAAAAGTCATTTTGACACCCCCTTCTAGTAAAGTCCATAAAGTCGACCTTTGGTTCCTAAAATTTCCCTTGCGTTAGTTTCTGATAGCGGCAATTTCCTTTACTGCCTCGATCGCCGTGTTCACGTCTTTTTCCGTGGTGAAGGCGCCGATGCTCATGCGGACGGTGCCGTGGAGGTCGAACGTGCCGATCACCTCGTGTACTTTCGGGGCACACTGTAATCCGGTACGAACGGCGATATTGTAGTCCACGTCGAGCATGGTACCCACGTCAGCGGAATCGAATCCGTTGATGTTGAAACTAAGTACCGGGTTTTTGTTCTCGGGGCTATTGGCGCAATAAGTGGTAACACCTTCGATGTCCTGTAACGCTTTGCGCAGTTTATCCCATAATTGGATTTCCCGGTGGTGTATATTCATGATACCCTGTTCTTGAATCCATTTTACCCCGGCATTCAATCCGGCAACGCCTAACAGGTTCAACGTTCCGTATTCCAAACGATACGGGTATTCATCCAGATGCACGGGATAAGCGGAACGTACTCCGGTACCTCCGGCGCGGGTATGTTTGATCTCGATGCCTTCACGCACGTATGAACCGCCGATTCCCGTCGGGCCCATGAGGCATTTATGTCCGGTGAAGCAATACACGTCGATATTCGAGGCTTGCATATCCAGATCCACGGCTCCGGCACCCTGACTGCCGTCAACCACGAATATCACACCCTTTTCTTTACATACCTTCCCGATCTCAGCCAAGGGTTGGATTGTTCCCAGTACGTTGGAACAATGGGTAACCACCACGAATTTGGTATTCGGTCGAATCGCTTTTTTGATGTCGTCGGGATGCACGTAACCGTTCTCGTCAAAAGAAACGTAAGTCACGTCAATTGTACCGTTTTGATGGTGCATGTTGAGGGGACGCAATACCGAGTTGTGTTCCAGCATGGTGGAAACCACGTGAATGCCTTTCTCCACCAGACCGTTGATGATGAGGTTTAATGAATCTGTGGCGTTGTAGCTGAACGTCAAACGGTTGTGGTCTGTTCCCCCGTTGAAGAGTTTCGTCAGCATCTTGCGGGTGCTGTTCACCACTTCTTCCGTTTCAACGGCAGCATCGAATCCGGAGCGTCCGGGATTAACACCATGTTTGCGATAGAAGTCGTTCATGAAATCATAAACTACGTCCGGCTTCGGGAAGCTGGTTGCTGAATTGTCTAAGTAGATTAATTTGCTCATAACTTGTATTAATTTTAGATCCTAATTAATTTTAGATTTTAAATTTTAGATTTTAAATTCCAACCGCACAAGCCGACCATTTTTTTGTTCAAAATTTGAATTACTCACGACCTGCGAATTAGTCACCAGCTTCTCCTCTGTTTATAGAGGAGGAGGCACGGAGTGCCGGAGGAGTTTCTTTATTTTTAATTTCCAATTTTCAATTCTCCATTTTCAATTCTCCATTTTCAATAATCAGGGCATCTGCGACCAGTTCCGCCACGGTCTTTATGGTAATGCCCAGATTGTACGTGTGATTGATTTGCGTTAATTGGTCCACGCAGTTGTGACAAGGGGTGACCACGATTTGTGCCCCGGTGGCGGTAATTTGGTCGGCTTTGACTTTACCGATTTTGAGGCGTCGTTCGTTGTACTCGCTCATGGCAAGAGCCCCGCCGCCGCCGCCGCAACAGAAGTTGTCGGTGCCGTAGGGCGTCATTTCCACCACGTGGGCTGCCGCCGCATTCACGACGAAACGGATTTCATCGAGTAATCCGCCGTTGCGCACGAGATTGCAGGGGTCGTGTATGGTGACCACTTTATCGTTGAGCGTCTTGTCCAGTTTGATGCGTCCGCCACGGATATATTCCCCGATCAATTCAACCACGGTAATCGTGTCGAAATCGTACTTCGTTTTGAGGTAGTTCGGGCCTTCCCAGCGCATGGCACGGGAACCGTGACCGCATTCTCCCAGCACGAGGCGTTTGCAATTGAGTTTGTGTATCTCGTCGTAGAGGTTACGGGCGATTTGGGTTGCCTCGGCGTTGTTGCCGTTGAAGTAGCCGTAATTCGTCACGTCGTAGTACTTGGACGAGAGCGTCCAGTCCTCACCGGCGGCGTAGAACACTTTGCCCATGGCGGCGATGGAGAGCGGGAAGAACTTCGGTTCGCGCGGGTTCACGGTGTAAAACACGTTTTTGTCCGTCCGGTCGAGGAACAAGCCTGCTTTCGGGTCTTCCATTTCGTCCTGCAATTCTTCTTCCATCCATTGAATCGTGTCCACGAATTCTTCCGTGGGGATAGCCATGTTGTTGCCCGTGTTAACCGCCGCGTCAACCGTGGATTGCAGGGTTTTCGGCACCATGCCCATCTCGGCGAGCATTTCCCTTCCTTTCTTCACCACGAAGGGAATATCTACCCCGATAGAGCAATGTTTCACGCAGCGCCCGCACATGGTGCAAGCCCCGAAAAGGGAATCGATCATCTCGTCACACGTCTCCCGGTTCAATTCCCGGGCGCGGAACAATTTTGGGAACGCAGCTCCCTGCCATGTCCGGTAGCGCCTGTAAATGGAGCTGACGAGGTCTACTTTTCTCGCCGGGATGAACTTGCTTTCTTTCATGGTGAGATAGTACATGCAACTATCTGCGCACAGCCCGCAACGCACGCATGAGTTCAAGTGGGTTTCCAGCTTGCTGTCATTCGTCTTGTCGAGGACGGCAAGGGCTTTGGCTTTTTGTTCGTTCGTGATATTGTTCATCATACGGTAGCTTTTTTAGGAGGCCATGTTCCACGCCAGCCGTAGAAAAAGCCTAAATGGTATCTCGCGAAGAAAAAATAAAGCACGTGTTTGATCTTACCGATCGGCATCCATATAAAAAGGAGTGCCATCGTGACGAAGTATACCGCCCCGAATTGGAACATCCACAGGGAATACGCCGAAACGAAGAGCATGACCGTGCAGAGAAAATTGGAAATGTAATCGTCCGCGCAGGATAGCTCCCGGAGTTCTTTTTTCACGATACGTTTAATGAATAAGGATAGTCCACAGATGCCGGCAACTAGAATCGCGGCTGCCGGCACGATGATGACCAAGTTCGTTACGCTTTCAACAGGAATCACGAGGCTGAAGATTGCCGATGCGGCGATAATTACGTACACGAGCAATGCCAAGAAGTTTCCTATATGAAAAATAATACCTGCCGAATAGGTGGGCAGGTGTAAATAAGCTGATTCTTTTTGCACGGGTGACATGGCTCCGATGCAAGAGTAACAGACTGCTTGAGCAATATTCCCGGATTTTTGGGAAAGGTCTTTCGGCGACCCTTTTTTCAAAAGCCGTAGGAAATATCCCCCTAACAGCACCACGCAAAAGAGAAGTGCAGCCAACGAGGTCCAAATATACCAAGACATAGTCGTGTATTTTAAACGCACCCGTCCGGTTTTGGCAGACCTGCTACCCGACATGCGCCGCGGGCTGGTCCTAACGGGAATAATTCATAAATTTCTTTCAGTTTCAATCCGGTTTCTTTGCAGATAGTCCGGACCATCGGTGCGTTCCCCTTCTCCTCGAAATTGTTGCGGATAATCTTGATGATAGCCCAATGTTTATCCGTCAACTCGTTGATTCCGTCCGCTTCGGCAAATAATTGTGCTACCTCATCGTTCCAGATTGCAGGATCGGTGAGGAAACCGTCACCATCCACTTCAAACATCTTTCCTTTAATTTCTAGTGTTGCCATAATGTTTATTTGGTTTTAGATTGTCCTGCAATATAATAAATATTTGAAAAAACAACAATGATTTTAATATGTGTTTCAAGCAATATAGGGGGAATATGATATGAACCGGGTTGGACAGTAGGCTTGAATAGTGGTATATTTTACTGTATACCAGATTGATATATAATATTTGGAATTACTTGAAAGAGAATATTTATGGTACGTCTTGATGATAGGATTTTATCTTTAGTATAATGTATTAATTATTTTTCGCGGTGATAGCCGCTTTGTTTTTACCTTTTTTAAGTAGCTGTATGGTGAGTTTATTTGGATGTATAAATAATTTACACGAGCGAAGAAATAACAAAATAGGCTATTCTTGGATAATTGTTGACTAAAAAACATTACCTTTACAAAATAAATATTGTGGTTGTTATAAAATATTCCTTGATGAAAATAATCCGATTATTATTGGTAATATTTTTAAGTGGATTCGTGTTTCGTGCCCAAGGAGGAGCGACGGTTGCTCCCGCGAGCGAGAGAATATTGTTTATTAGCTCGAATCAAGCAGGGCAAGCTGCGAATCAAAGGATGTCGGTATCTTTCATCCAACAATTCCGTTCAGCCCCGTTTAAGATGGAACTGGAAGAAATCTATCTGGGAGCCAAGAAAGTGTTGAACGCGGAAGAGAGGCGTCGGGTGTTGGATTCCTGCTTGAGGGATATAAAAGGAGATATGGATTTAATCGTGGCGTCGGACGAAGAGGCTGCCGCCGCTCTTTTTTCTTTAAATATTCCTTTGACCCGGGAGATTCCCGTTATCTTTTGCGGGATGACCGATTACCGGTGTGTATCCGGTCGGGATAACGTGACGGGAGTGGTTTATCCGGTTGATTACGAGAGAGTATTCTTGTCCGGACGCAAGTTGTTCCCTGAGGTGCAGCAAGTATATGTCTATTCGGACCGGACGGAGGAGGGACAGGTTCAAGCTCGTCTGGCAAGGAAACAACTGGAGAAGTACACGAAAGATTTTCCCCTTTATTTCGTGAGCGATACCACGATGGGAGTGGATGCTTTCACGAGTGAATTACAGAATATATTCCCGCTTTCGTTTGTTATTTTGACCACTTGGCAACAGGGGGAAGACGGGGACTATCTTAATCCGGATATTTATTACGCCACGTACGCGAACGAGTCCGCGGTACCGGTTTTCACGGCTTTTGACCGCGGTCTGGGGAAAGGGGTTTTCGGGGGTGTGGTTGTTACACTAGAGCGGCAAGGTGCCCGGCTGGGGAAAATGGCGGTGGACGTGTTGAAAGGGACGTCCGTTCGTTCTATTCCAGTCGACACGTTGAAGCCGGTTCACGTGTTCGATGATAATCTGTTAAGAATGTGGCGTTTGAAACATTCCGAACTACCGTCAGACAAGGTGATTTTGAATAACCGGGGTACGTTTTGGATCACGTATAAAACTTACATCGTGGCTATATGCTTGGTCTTCTGTGTTCTGGTATTTATGTTGGTATGTTTGGTCTTGTACCAGTTGCGTTACCGGAAAATGTTACGCCGGAGCGGGTATCTCGAAAAGGCAGCCCAGCAAATGGCAACTATGTTAAAAGAAAAAACGGAAATCTTATCGAACACCTTATCTTCCATGAGCGAGGGTATTCTGGTCGTGGATAAAGAATTGCGGATTATCGAGTTGAATCGCGCCACTGTCGAGGGATTGGGACTTGCGGGGAAGATTATCGGGAAGCCGCTTCACGAGGTTTGTGAAGTCGCCAGAGATAAAGTGGGGCATGGTATCGAGGAGTTGGCGGAAGGCGTGATGCGGGAGAAAGCGCGTAAGGATCTGGCTTTGGATACCGTGTTGATTCCCGGTGGGGATGCCCCGATACAAAAGGTGGCGGGTAGCATCTCTCCTTTGTTGAACTTCGATAACGAGGTTTACGGTGCGGTGATTATGTTCCGGGATATAACGAGGGAGTGGCAGCAACAGAAATTCCTGCGTATTTCGGTGAACGCTCTACAGGCGTTCTCGTGGTATTACGATGTCGAGAATGATATATTGAATATCGGCGAGGGCTTTGCCGAAGACGAGTTCGTGAAGGAAAACCTGAATACTTTGAACAAGTTTGTGGCACATATTCACCCGGATGACAGGGATAGCGTCATCTCTGTTTTCCGGCAAGTGTTGGAGGGGAAGATGAAAGAATTTGCCATTGAATGTCGGGTTGATTTCTCGCGAACGGGGAATTATCACTGGTGGGCAAGCCGGGGTGTCATGGAAATAGTCGTGATGGCAGACGGGAAGAAGGTGCAGTATCTTTACGGGATGGGCATAAGTATCGACAAGCATAAACAGGCGGAAGAGGAGTTGGCGAGCGCCCTGCGGCGGGCGGAGGAGTCGGACAGGTTGAAATCCGCTTTCGTGGCGAATATTTCACACGAGATCAGAACACCGTTGAACAGTATTGTTGGCTTCACCAATTTGATGACGGAGGAAGGGTATTCGGACGAGGAGAGAAAGTTGTTCAGGGATTCAATTTCAAATAACAGCAGGGATTTGTTGGGGTTGCTGGATGACGTGCTTGACTTGTCGCGTCTGGAAGCGGGGCAGGAAATGTGTTACCCGGGTGTGTGTGATATGCGTTTTCTCGTGCATTCGGTGTTGGATGTCGGGCATTTGAACGCCGCGGAAGGAGTAGAATTTATTGAACGGGGACCACGGGAAGAGTTGCTGGTTATAACTGACGAGATTAAGTTGACAAAGGTGTTTTTGAATCTGGTAAGAAACGCAAAGAAATTCACTTCCCGCGGGCATGTTGCTGTCGGTGCGAAAGTATCGGATGACGGAAACTGGATCGAGTGTTTCGTGGAGGATACGGGTATCGGAATATCAAAAGAATCTCTCGGGCGTGTTTTCGACAGGTTTTTCAAGGCGAACGAGTTCGTGCAGGGAACGGGACTCGGTCTGCCGATATGCAAGGCGATTATCGAGTTGTTGGGCGGAGAAATTTATTTGACCTCGGAACCCGGTAAGGGAACGACGGTTTATTTTAGAATACCTTATAAAAGACCGGAGACAGTGTAGTTTTCGCCTTCGGCGAGTTGCAAGTTACATGTTGCATTTGCCTTCGGCAAGTTGCAGGTTATTTTATTGTTTCTTGTTTATTTACAGGGGGGGGGACGGTACTGTTGCGCTTAACCTGCCCTTGAATTGCCGCTAACCCGACAAGGCGGTTTAACGGCACGATAACAGCACATTCACGGTACTCCCCGGAAAAACGTGACATCCTCGCGAACTCCTTGAGCGAGCGGGCAACCTGTTAGCCTCACCCCGGGCATTCAAACGGGAGAAATACCCCCTTGCCAGGCAGAAAATCAAAAAAAACATCCCGTTTTTATTTTTTTTTACGTTATAAAGGGGGGGTATTTTTTACGAAAAATCTATTATACAAGAAAAGAGAGTATCATGATAAGAACAGATTTAGAATTATTACATGGGAAAAAACGGTCAGGGGAACCACCGCCACTCTCTACTGGCGGCTGGGCAATCCCGTTATCCGGAGAAGGAGAAACAGGAACGTGTCCGGCAAAAAATGGAAACGTACCCCCGGACGGGAACAAGCGATAAACAAATTCACCAACGGGAAACGACTGGTGACTGAGTTCCTGCTGGAACTGGGAGAGGTGTCCTCGTGGAGGCGGGCGGCAAGGCTATACAGCAAGAACGGGCGGGGTGTGGAGAGGTGACGGAAAAACCGTGTTCTCCCTTGACCCGGCGCGGGGAACATGCGTGCACCTGTACTCTTTCTTCGAGCGGGAGGATAATTCGAAATTTTCGGAGAACGATTATTTCACGTGCGAGATAACCCCCTATCTTCCCCTGCGGACGCTCGTTCTACACGTCTTTCTTCGCGAGAATATCCCGACTCTTTCAAAAAGGAGGTTGGAATGAAGAATTGTATAAAAGAAAAAACCGACATTTCTGTCGGTTCACCCTGCTTGGCTCCTCAGGTAGGACTTGAACCTACGACCTACGGATTAACAGTCCGCCGCTCTAACCAACTGAGCTACTAAGGAATTTTTTTCAAAAGCGATGCAAATATAGGGGTTTTGTACTATCGAGCAAAATTATTTGGAGAAAAAATTGTTGAATGATACAAAATATTTTTAGTGTCTTGTCAGGTGATTAAAAATCAAAGAAATAGGATTTCGTTTGAATTGGAGGTAAGTATATTTTATTTTGGTTTCTGTATAAAGTATTAGGTTTTTTTATATATTTGTGAGAATTAGCGAAAGAACGTAATGGTTGATATGGAGATAAATATACTTCGGGATTTGAATCAAGGTAAGGAAAAGGCGTTAAAGGAGGTTTACCGCTTATTTTTTCATGCCTTATGTGCCTTCGGGAGTCGCTTTGTCAAAGATGATGCAGCCGTTGCCGATATCGTGCAGGAAGTATTTATAAAGGTGTGGGCTCGCCGGGAGGATTTCGAGGCGATTTATTCTTTGCGTTCGTTCATGTATCTTTCGGTGCGTAATGCCTGCTTGAATTATAATCGGGATCGGGCGCGGGTGAAAAAGATTTCCTTGAATGATACGGTTCCGGAAACTTTTGTCGAGGAGGATGATTGTTTCGTGATCGAGGAAGAGTTACATCGCCGGATCCGGAACGAGGTGGAGCGTTTGCCCGAGGCAATGAAGAAAGTTTTTAACCTTACCTTGCTGGATATGTCCATATCGGAGATTGCCGAAGTGTTGGAAGTGTCGGAAAACACGGTACGCAATCAGCGTGCCCGTGCCCGGGAGATTCTCCGTGCTCGGTTGAAAGACAAGATATTCCTGTTGTTTCTTTTTTATTTTGTCGATGTAAATCATATTAATTAATTCAAGTTTTTTCCTGCTCGATGAACAGAGGAGGAGTTAAAATACCGTCTTGAAAAGCAACCTGTAACTTGCCGAAGGCAAATGCAACCTGCAACTTTTCCAACTCTCAATTGTAAGGACAATTGAGAGTTGGAAAAAAAATGTGGGTATGGATAGTATGCCGTGTACTTTTTCGTGTTATAGGGTTAAAAAGAGAATAGAATATGTCGGAAGAGAATTTGAAAATCGCGGATATTATTTATGCTTATATTGACGGTTCGATCACGGAGGGGCAACTTGGGGAATTGACCCGATGGTTGGGAGCTGCCGCAGAACACCGGGAGGTATTTGAACGGTTGATTGCGGCTGCTTCATACCGGGACAAGGAGGCCATTTACCGACGGTTCGACGAGTATTATAATTTTGATCGGTTGAGGCGTGCTATACGGCATCAGCGGCGTATCGAGTGGAGGCGTATTGCAGCCGCGGCAGCCGTGGTGATTCTGCCGTTGCTGGTGACTTTTTTCTTGTTGGAACAGCGGGTGGACTCCGTGCGGCAGGAGTACCCGGGAGAGATGACTTTATTGCCGGGCAAGTCGATGGCGACGTTGACGCTGTCAGACGGGAGTAGCAAGGCGTTGAACCGGGAGAATTTTACGGTGGTGGACGGGAGTAAGCGAATCGTGAGTAACCGGGGTGGGTTGGTTTATACCGGGAAGGACACGAGTTCTGTCGAGGAGGAAGTGTACAACACGATACGGGTTCCCCGCGGGGCGGAGTTCAACGTGACTTTGGACGACGGGACGAAGGTATGGTTGAATTCGGAAAGTTCAATCCGTTTTCCCGTTGCATTCTTGGGGGAAGAACGCAGGATATGGGTGAGCGGGGAGGTATTCGCAGAGGTGGCGGAAGATGCCGGGCGACCTTTTATCATGAACACGGGGAAGATTGATATAAAAGTGCTTGGAACGAAGTTTAACGTGCGGGCGTACAGTGACGAGGAGTGTATTATGACGACACTGGTGGAAGGTGCCGTGCAAGTGGACGATTCATCGGGAGAGGTTGCCGTGTTGAGCCCGTCGGAACAACTGGTGTATGATAAGGCGAGCGGGAGGAACGATGTGCGGAAAGTGGACGTCGAGTTGTTCGTGTCTTGGAAAGACGGGGTGTATTTGTTTGAATCCCAACGTTTGGAGGATATCATGACGTTGATATCCAAGTGGTATGATGTCGAGGTATTTTACCAGAATGCGGGGGTGAAGGATATTATATTCTCCGGAAGATTGAAACGTTACGAGAATGCGGAAACGTTGCTGAACGTGTTCGAGAGTTTGGGTGGAGTGCGGTTTACCGTGCAAGGGAAGACCGTTGTTGTAGAGGCTGAGTAAAGCAAATGAGCGATAGGAAGGTGCAACTTCTAACCGCTCATGTATGACTCCCGACCGGGTGCAACCGGGCGGGCATTGTTTAATCATATAATGGTACAAATGTATGAAAAAAAATCGAGAATGTTATCTCCGTTGGTCGGGGATACGAAAAATCTTATTAACTATGCGTTTTCTAGCTCTTTTCCTTTTTTGTACGGCTATGCATTTATCTGCGGCAGTACATTCGCAACATGTGGTGTTCAGTTTTAACCTGAAGAACGCGACATTCGAGGATTTAATGAAAGAGATTCGCCAGCACAGTGATTATTATTTTATTTACAAGGACAGCGAGGTGGCGAGTGTCAACAAGTTGAACAAGCGGTTTAAGGCGGTGGAAATAGACGAGATTCTCCGCGAATGCTTGAAAGGTACGGGGTTGACTTATTTCGTGGAGGATAAATTGATTGTTATCCGGAAAACGAACGAGGTGCTTGCCTGCGACACGACCGACAAGAAAAATGTTGCCCAGTCGGTGAAAGGTACGGTGGTGGACGAAACGGGGAAGCCGTTGCCGGGGGTAACGGTGGTGATCAGGGGAACGACCGTGGGTGTCGCTACTGATATCGATGG
This sequence comes from uncultured Butyricimonas sp., assembly GCF_959596855.1. Taxonomy (NCBI): domain Bacteria; kingdom Pseudomonadati; phylum Bacteroidota; class Bacteroidia; order Bacteroidales; family Odoribacteraceae; genus Butyricimonas; species uncultured Butyricimonas sp. Next base: position 42,877 of record NZ_CAUFYA010000025.1, on the reverse strand, counting down.
CGGGTTCAGTATTGTTTTGCCTGTTGATACGGCAACGCTGGTTTTTACTTTTGTCGGGATGGAAACGCGATACGTGAAGATCGCTGCCCTAAAGAAAGGCGAAACTCGCAAGGCTCTCCGGGTGGCGATGAAAGAGGATAAGATCGCATTGGAAGATGTTGTGGTGACGGGATATGCGAATATCCGAAAATCGAGTTTCACGGGTAACGTGACTTCCGTGGACCGGGATCAGTTGCTAAAGGCGAATAACCAGAATATGATTTCGGCGTTACAGAATTTTGACCCTTCTTTCCGTATCCGGCCTAATTCATTGTGGGGGTCAGACCCGAACGCCTTGCCGGAGATAAATATCCGCGGCGAGTCGAGTATCGGGATGAATAAAAGTTTGGAAACGGAGTATATGAAACAGACGCAACGGACGAATCTGACGGATAATCCTAATTTGCCCGTGTTTATTCTGGATGGTTTCGAGGTGAGCGTGCAGAAGATTTACGACATGGATATGAACCGGGTGGAGAATGTCACGATATTGAAGGATGCCGCGGCGACCGCCATGTATGGTTCCCGTGCGGCCAACGGTGTGGTGGTCGTTACGACGATAGCCCCGAAACCGGGAGAAATGCGTATTTCTTATAATTTTACGGGCGGTGCCGTGTTGCCGGATTTGTCCGATTATAATATGTGTAATGCCGTCGAGAAATTGGAAGCGGAGCGGCTCGCGGGCGTGTACACGTCGGATAACACGAGTACTCAAGCCAGTTTGGATATTGATTATAACACGGTGAAGAACAAGATACTGAGAGGGGTTGACACGGATTGGTTGGCTCGACCTTTACGTAACGTGTTCAATCACAAGCACACGTTATATGTAGAAGGTGGGGTGGAGAGCATCCGTTACTCTATTGATTTTAATTATGACAGTAACGGGGGAGCGATGAAAGGCTCTTATCGTGACCGCATGGGGGCGGGGATGTCTTTGGATTACCGTTACAAGAAGTTGCAAATCCGGAATTACGTGTCCTACAATTCTACCCGTTCGGAGGATTCTCCTTATGGATTGTTCAGTACGTACGTTAATTTACTTCCCTATTACGAGATTTATGACGATTTCGGGAATTTGCTGAAGAATTTCTCGGGGTTTGCGGGGGCGATAAACCCGTTGTGGAAGGTTAAAAATTTGCGAAGTTATTCGGGACGGAGCCGTTACCACGAGTTTATGGATAATTTCAGTATTAATCTGTACATACTGGAAGGGTTACAGTTCAAGGGACAATTCAGTATAACGAAGACCGAACAGACGACGGAGAGTTTCTCTGACCCGAACGATCCGACTTATGATTATTATGACGCACAGGAAAAGGGGCGTTTGACCAAAAACCTGAGTAGCGGGTATAATTGGAACGTGAACGCCATGTTCTATTACAACAGGGCGCTGGGCAAGCATTTTATAAACGCCACGTTGGGTATCAACGCGAAACAGGATCATTCGGAAAGTCATAATATGGGTTTTAGAGGATTTCAGTTGGGTAACCTGCATAGTGCGGCATTCGCGGCTTTACAACCGGATAAGACTACCGTTGGCAAGACGGAAAGCCGTTTATTCGGTTTCTTGGCATCTGTGAACTATTCCTTTAACGATATCTATCTGTTCGACGGTTCGTTCCGGTTGGACGGTTCCTCTCAGTTCGGCTCGGACAAGCGTTTTGCCCCGTTCTGGTCATTTGGCGCGGGTATTAACGTGCATAATTACAGCTGGCTGAAAGATAACGGGATATTGAGCAAGTTGCGGGTACGTGCATCGTATGGAAGTACGGGTAAGGTGAATTTCCCCTCGTACACGGCTGTAACCACTTACGAGATTGATGCGGATGGTTGGTATTACACGGGGCCTGCCGCTTATCTGGTGTACTTGGGTAACCCGAAGTTGAAATGGGAAACGACGAAAACATTAGATGCCGGTATCGAGTTGGGATTCCTGAATGATCGTATTACTTTCTCTGCCAATTATTATAACAAGAAAACAGAGGATTTGATCGATCAGATTTCTATACGCCCTTCTTCCGGTTTTTCCGAGTATCGTTCTAATTCGGGTGCAGTGGTGAACAAAGGTTTTGAGTTGGATTTGATGGCAACCGTTTACAGGGATAAAGATTGGGTGATTACTTTGATCGGGAATCTGGGTGCGAATAAAAACGAGATTACGGAACTGGGTGCTGCTTCTGAAGCTTATAACAAGGCTATTGACGAGAATTACGAGGCCCGCTACGGGTACAGTGCGTTGAAAGCGACCCCCCTCCGGAAGTATTACAAGGGAGCCTCGACAACGGCAATTTATGCTGTTCGTTCTGCGGGAATTGATCCGGCAAACGGGAAAGAGAAGTTTATTAAAAAAGGAGGAACCAGTACTTACACGTGGTGCGCGGACGATCAGGTAGTGGTGGGAGATGAGTCTCCGGATGCTCAGGGTACTTTTGCCATTAACGTGGGGTTCAAGGGGATTTATCTGAATGCCGCTTTCCGGTACCAGTGGGGAGGACAGACGTATAACGAAACGTTGTTGAAGAAGGTAGAAGAGGTTGATATCAAAACTAGTAACGTGGACAAAAGGGTGCTTTCCGACAGGTGGAGGAAACCGGGAGACATAGCTCCGTTCTATGACTTGGGACAGCAGATATCAACCCGCCCGACGACTCGTTTCGTTCAGGATGAAAATATCGTGGAGTTTGCCAGTTTGTCCGTCGGTTATGATTTCAGGAGAGAGATGATCTCGAAATGGAGATTGACTTCATTGGGATTGCGGTTTAACGCTAATGACTTGTGCCGGTGGTCGACGGTGAAAGAGGAACGGGGTATTAATTACCCGTATGCCAAGAATTACAGTTTTACCTTGAGTATTGGTTTTTAATTAAAAGTTAGAGATATGAAAACCTGTATAAATATAATTATTATATCATCGTTATTCTTCCTCGTGTCTTGTGATTCTTGGTTGGATTTGAAGCCGGAAACGCAGGTGACGGAGGACGAGCTTTTTAATTCTGGGGACGGGTACCGTGCCTCGCTGAACGGATTGTATAAAACTATGGGAACTGCCAGTTTGTACGGGCGGGAGTTGTCGTTCGGGATGGTGGATTGTATTTCCCAACAGTACCAGATGGATTTGGGTACTACTATCACTTATGACCAGAAATACGTGGATATCGCCGGATTTAATTACATGACGACGGATGCGATCGCGCTGATAGAAAGTACATGGAGACAAGCCTTTAACGTGGTGGCGAATGCAAATAATCTGATACAGAACGTGGCGAACGAGTCGCCGGACTTGTTCGCGCAGGGGGAAATGGAGAAGAATCTGATCTTGGGAGAGGCTTATGCGTGCCGGGCTTTGATGCATTTTGATATGTTGAGGTTGTTTGCCCCGTCACCGGTGAATGATGACGGGAAAATCTATGTTCCTTACGTGGAAACTTATCCCGATATCACGGCTATCCCGATAGCGGTCAAACCGTTTCTGGACAAGGTGATCACGGATTTGGAGTATGCCAGAACGCTGGTCGCGGAATGGGATACCTGTAACGTGGGCGTAGGGACGTTGATTACCGGGAAAGCGCGTTTCTATAACACGTTTTCGTTCGGTACGGAAATCTATGACAATAGTAATTTGAGAATCGAGAATTTCTTCAAGGGGCGGGGGTATCGGTTGAATTACTACGCGATAACGGCATTGCTGGCACGGGTATGTCAATACGCCGAGTTGGAACAAAAGGCTTTCGAATACGCCCGGGAAGTGATGGCTTTCGAGGTGAAGGATTATTACGGTTGGCAGAAGGCTTTCGCCATCGATGATTATTCCGGAGTGACCAGCACGAACTGGAACTCAAAGAGTGATCTGCGGGTGGTGAGTAATTTGATTTTTGCCGTTTATAATGAAAAGGCTTATGATGAATTGAGTTTGTCGAAGTTCTTTACCCCGCAATCGAACGGGTACCCGACGTGGTTGGTCATAAACAGGACGAATCAGAAGACGTTTGAAACCCGCGAGGGTACGGATGAGTCTGTCCTTGACTATCGTTCTTTGAATATGATCTTTTACGGGAACGGTCAATATCCTCTCTCCGGAAAATGGTATTATAGCGAGAACGAGTCAGTGAGAGATAATAACGTGACGATACTTCCCGTTATCCGCGCTACCGAGATGCGTTATATTATGGCTGAATATTATGCCCGGCAAGGAAATTTTGCAGAGGCTAAAAGTATCTTGACGGAGATCAGGAGCCGGAGAGGTTGTTCCGAGGCAATTTCCATATCGAATTGGGCGGAATTCGAGGAGGAACTGATACGTGATGCCCGCCGGGAGTGGATTGCCGAGGGACAGTTGTTTTATTTATATAAACGGTTGAACGCCGCGGTGAATTTTGGTAGAAATGTTATTCGACCGCTAAACAGGTCTGAATATTTGTTACCGATACCAACGAATGAATCATTGTAATAATTTTTCAATTGAGAGATATGAAAAAGTGTATATTATTTATATTACCGGCTTTGCTTTTTGCTTGTACGGAAAAGAAGATTCCGACTTTTAACGACGGGCGAGAAATCTTTTTCGAGAAATTTTATATGGACGAAGTATACCCGGGTACGGCCTCGGCTGATTCCACGGTTATTTCTTATTTCTTTTATCCGGACGGTACGCGGGATATAGAGATTCCTCTGGTCGTGTGTTTATCCGGACGACTTCTGACGTCTGATGTCACTTTCGGGTTGAAAACGGTGGCAGACGGGACGACAGCCGTTGGGGAGGAATACACGCTGGAACCAGTGTACACGTTTAAATCGACCACAGTCGGGGAGGACGTCACGGAAGTGAAAGACACGGTTTTCGTGAAAATACACCGTAGTGCCCGGATGGACGACGCTCCCGTGAGGTTGATCGTGGAATTGGTACCGAATGAGATGATAGGGTTAGGGCAGTATGAACGTTGTCGGGCAAAAATTATTGTATCGACAATAGCGATAAAACCGGATTGGTGGACAACCGAAGTGACAAATAATCTGTTGGGTACTTATTCCGAGAAGAAATACAAGTTGTTCCTGAACGAGATTGACACGAATGCGGAGATGAGTGCCCGTTTGATACAGGAGCGTCCGGATCAGGCGATCAAGCTGGTGATGAAATTCAAGGCTTGGTTGAGTGAGCAAAATCCGCCGGTTACCGAAGAGGACGGAAGTATAATGAAGGTCGCAATTTAATTATCAAAAACGAGAGAGTATGAAGAATCTGATAACAATAGGATGTTTCCTTTTTATCTTCTTCCTGACGGGATGTTTTGAAGACGAGGGAAATTATGATCTGAAAGAGACAAACGAGCCGACATGGTTGTGGAACTACACGCAAAGTCCTTTATACATTACCACGTACGCGGGGGATACGATTAACGTGAATGTGCCGTTCCGTTTTGATAAAGATTCGGCGACGGCATTGGCAAACGCCCGCTACGAGTGGAGGTTTAACGGGACTCTTTTCTCCGAAGACCGGAATCTGAGAATGCCGGCGGATACTATCGTGAAGAAGTTGAATCTGCCTTTTTCCGAAACATCGGGCGGAAGCGGTACTTACGCGATTATAGACAAAACAACCGATATAAAGTATATGGTTCGCACGTGGTTGACTATCCGCCCCATGTATTACAAGGGAGATTGGCTGATTCTTTCGGAAAACGGGGCGGACTCGAAACTTTCTTTTTATAAAATAAAGAGAAGGACTGTCGGGGGAATGTCGACGACGACTTACACGTTGTATGATAACGTTTATGAAGAGTTGAACCCCGGGATGAAATTGCCGGGCACTCCTCGCAGATTGCGTTACCACGTGGCAAAGCATATATCTGCACCCATGGGGGCGACCACGATTGTCACGAGTCAGTCCGGTTACACGTTGAATAATGAGAATTTATTGGCGGTGGGGGACGTGAAAGAGGAATTTGAAGACGGGATTCCGGCGAACTTTAATATTTCCAACGTGTTCCACGGGGGACAGGTGTCATGGATAGCGACGGAGGACGGACGTTTGTTCCGACGGATTATGAGTGATAACTGGTTGGGCGGTAAGTATCTGGCAGACCCGTACGTGGTAGACGAGAAGGGATACAAGGTGACGGATTTCGGTCAGGGAAGAACCCCTTCAAATATTACTTCCCCGTGTTACGACGAGTTGAATAGGAGGGTGTTGATGATTCGGATGAGAGCTCCTTTCAGTATATTGCCGGTAACGTATATTGCGGGAACAAATCATCCGCTTCCCGTGTGGGATATGCCCGCTGGAACGGAAGTGTTGCATTTGTACGCGTCTTCTCATAAAAATCTACCATACGGTGATAATCAGATGTATTCTATGATATTTAATGACGCGAATGGCGATACATGGATGGCTGATTTCGTGTTGAATAAGAATAACGGACTTTGCGTGGAGCATGAACACGCCAGTTTGATACGTTTCCCGGGTGGGAATTTGCCTAAGGGAACGAAATTCCTGACGGCAGCTGCCGATTATAAACCTTATTCGAATATTTACACGTTTTATACCAAGGGAAACGAGTTGCGTTACGTGAATCGGGTGAACGACGTGGATTACCCGTTTATGACTTTCGACCACGAGATTACGGTGGTCCGTTATAACGCGTATAATATTAATTATAACAGGTTGGGAATCGGGTTGGAGAACGGAGATTTCTTTTTGGTTGATCTGACGGATATCGCGAATCCCGTGATTATGGAGGAAACAAAGGTAAACGTGGGTGGTAAGGTCGTGGATTTGATGGAGTTTGCCACGGATACGTATGTGGATTTGTATTAGTGTGTTTTATAAGTAATAGATGAACGGAAGGGTGTGTCACGGGACTCCTGTTCTTGATGGATACATCGGCACATCCTTCTTTTTTAGATTGCCTTCGCGTAAGAGTGTAAAGTACGTGTTGGTGTAATATCACGTGTGAAATTTAAATGAAGAAGTTATGAACAAATCAATTCGGATTTCTTTCTTGCTGGTGGCGGCTTTGGCTCTAGGGAGCGGGGATACCGTGTTCGCGAGGAAAAAGAAAGCGGCTGCTAAAGACAAGGAAACTAAAAAGGAAACTCCTTACGAGAAATTATTTAAGGGAAAAGCCTGTGAAACGGTAAAAGGGTTATTGACAATCCACAAGACGGATAATAAGGTGTATTTCGAGATTCCGTTTAACTTGTTGAACAAGGATATGTTGCTGGGTTCCACGATTTCGGAAACCACGAGTAACTGGTTCGGGAGCGTGGGGGAAAAGCCGACAGACCCGTTGCACGTGGTGTTTACCCGGACGGACTCCATTATCAGTTTACGTCAGGTGAACACGTCTTACGAAACTGACGTGGAAAGTTTGAGGCAGCGTATTGCCGAGAGTACCCGTCCCGCCGTGATGCATAATTTTGGTATTCAGGCTTACAATCCGGACAGTACGGCGGTCGTGGTTGACGTGAGCGAGTTCTTTCTGGCGGATAACGAACAGATGCCCCCGTTTTCGCCCTACGCACCGATATTGGGGGGCGGGCGTTGGATTGTGAAAGAGTTCAAGAAAGATAAATCCCAGTTGGGCAAGGTAAAGGCTTTTGATGATAACGTGAGTGTACAGTCTTCCCTGAGTTACGAGGTGAACGTGCGGGACGGAAGATATTATTATATATATAAATTACCGTTCACGGCGGTATTGACCCGTAGTTTCGTGCTGTTGCCGGAGGAGCCGATGCGTCCCCGTTTTGCCGACCCGCGGATCGGGATATTTTACAGTAATAAATCCGCTTTCAGTCACGAGAACAAGGGCATAGAGCCAAGGTATTACGCGAATCGCTGGCGGTTGGAACCTGCTGACGAGATTGCTTTCAGGCAGGGGAGATTGGTGGAACCGAAGCAACCGATCGTGTTCTACGTGGATAACGCTTTCCCGGAAAGCTGGAAAAAGTATATCCGTGCCGGGGTGGAGGAATGGCAAAAGGCGTTTGAAGAAATAGGATTCAGAAACGCGATTGTCGCGAAGGAGTTTCCAATGGATGATCCCGCGTTTGATCCCGATAACTTGAAGTATTCCTGTGTACGATATTCCCCGTCGCCGGTGGCGAACGCCATGGGACCCTCGTGGACGGATCCCCGGACGGGCGAGATATTGAATGCCTCGGTGTACTTGTACCACAATCTGGTGAAACTGGTGCAGGACTGGCGTTTCTTGCAGACTTCTCCCGCTGACGCTGACGTGCGCAAGGTGATGTTCGACGAGGAAACCTTGGGGGAATGTATCTGTTACGTGGTGGCGCATGAAGTAGGACACTGTCTGGCGTTGATGCACAATATGTCCGGTTCGGCAGCCATACCGACGGATTCGCTGCGCTCCCCGTCGTTCACGGGTAAATACGGGACGACGTACTCGATCATGGATTACGCCCGTAACAATTACGTGGCGCAACCCGGTGATAAAGAACGGGGGGTGAAATTGACCCCGCTGCGCTTGGGCGTGTATGATTTGTATGCTATCAAATGGTTGTACTCCCCGTTATTGGATGCCAAGAGTGCTAAAGAAGAGGTGCCGACGCTGAATCAATGGATTACCGAGAAGTCGGGGGACCCGGTGTATCGTTACGGGAAGCAACAGATTTTTGCCCGTTTTGACCCGAGTTCCGTGGAGGAAGACTTGGGGGATGACGCTATGAAATCGTCTGCTTATGGAGTGAAGAACCTGAAATATGTATTGGATAACATGAGCGATTGGGTGGGGAAAGATGACCCGGACTATACTTTCCGTCAGGGAATGTATAACGAGATCGTTTACCAGTACGTGCGTTACGTGAATCACGTGTTATTGAATATCGGGGGATTATACCTGAACGAGCGTTATGACGGGGACGAGTTGCCGAGTTTCGCGGTCGTGCCGAAAGAGAAACAGCAACGGGCTCTTCGTTTCCTGTTGGAACAGATCGGGAACATGGATTGGTTGAATGCTGCCAAGATGCAGGCGCAATGGCCGTTGATGAGTAATATTTCTTCCGAGTTGGAAGACAAAATATTCGGGGCGGTGATGTCCCGTCTGGCTTCCGTGGCGTTGAGTGCCGTGAAGGACGAGAACCCGGAAACATACACTCCGCGGGAGTTCTTGGCGGACGTGCAGGATTTCGTGTTTGCCCCGACCAAAAAAGGAAAAACACTCACCGTGCCGGAAAAGAATCTGCAAATGAAACTGTTGTCTAACGTGATGCTGTTCTCTGGGGTGGCGAAGAAAGGAATATCCGGCGATCCCCTGTCCGTGGCGTCCGTGAGCCGGATGATAGAGGTCCCGGAGTGCGTGAAGGCTTTCAGCAGAGAGAGATACGGTGTTCTTCCCGCTGAATGGTTAGGTATGTTTGCCAATCAGGAAACGGTAGAGGCTTGCGGGGAAGCGGTTCCGGTTCCGGAGAGTTTACCGAAGTATCTCGAGCGGCAGGGTTTCGGTTACTGGGTGAACGTCAATTCCAATATGGTCGTTGAGCCGTTGGATCACCTGTATTTCGATATGTTGAAGAGAATACAAGTTCTGGTAAAAAGTAAGGCGAACACGGGTTCTGAGGATACCCGCCAGCATTACCGGTTACTACTCTACAAGTTGGAACAAGCATTTAAATAACTCATCCTATGAAAAGAATAATATGCATCATATGGGTATCTTTTTTCTTGTTCGGACTTTGTAATGAAGGGATGGCAAGGAAGAAAAAACAAGATGCCAAAAAAGAACAGCGAGAGAAACAATCTCCTTACGACGAGTTCTTCAAGGGAAAGACGATGAAGACCGCCAAGGGGTTGATGACCGTACATAAATGGAAGGATAAAGTATATGTAGAATTTCCCGTCGAGTTGTTGGGAAAGGATATGATGCTTGTTTCTTCTATCGAAGATATCAGCGATAACGGAGAAGGGGTAGTCGGGCAGTTTGCCGGTTATTCTTTGCCGCTTTGTTTTACCCGTTTGGATTCGTTTTTGCATGCTCGAATCTCGTTAATTGACAAACCTCTGAACAACAGTAACCAGCGGAATATAGACGAGGCGATAGACCAAGCAAACGCGGGCGGGATTTACGCCATGTTCAAAGTTTTAGCTTTTACACCGGATAGTAGTGCTATCGTGGTAGACATGACCTCTCTATTTATGGAGTATTCCCCGTACACGACTCCCTTTGCTCCGTACGCTGCCAATTCATTTTACGGGTGGATAGCCCGGGAGCATGACTATAAAAAGGAATGCTCTTTCCTGAAAGACGTGAAAGCTTTTGACAATAACATTGCCGTGCAGTGTGAACTCGGGTTCGTGGAGAATCAATATTTGTTCGGGGCTTTCAAGATAGTTCCCGGTGACGTGAAAGTATCGGTAACCGTGAATAAGATTCTGTTGCAGTTGCCCGAGGAACAAATGAAACCCCGTCTGGCAGATCCCCGTCTGGGGGTTGCCTATACACGGGTTTCTCATTTCCCGGACGAGAGGAAACCGCTGGAACAAACGCATTACACGAAGCGTTGGCGTCTGGAGCCGGCGGATGAGGCTGCTTATAACCGGGGAGAATTGGTCGAGCCTGAAAAGCCGATCGTGTTTTATATGGATTCATTGATGCCGCGGACATGGAAAAAGTACGTGAAAGAAGGCGTGGAAGCGTGGAATCGGGCGTTTGAGGCAATCGGGTTTAAAGACGCGGTACGGGTGGTGGATTTCCCGCGGAATGACCCGGAGTTTGACGCTAATAATATAAAATATTCGACGATTCGTTACGCTCCCCTGTGGTTGGATATGCAGAGTTCAATGCATATAGACCCGAGAACGGGCGAGATATTGAATGCTTCCCTGTATTTGTATGACGGCATGGTGTCCGGCTTGCAGGACGAACGGAAATTAACCACGATGGCTGCTGACCCGGGGGTGAGAAAGGCTTTCCTGTCGGAAGAAATAGTAGGTGATCTGATTCGCTTAACCGTGACGCGGGAAACGGGAATCAACTTGGGACTCCTTTACAACGCGGGAGCTTCGAGTGTCTACCCGGTTGATTCGTTGCGTTCTCCCGCGTTCACGCGAGAGTACGGGCTAAGTCCATCGATTATGGATGATGTACCCTGTAACTATATTGCCCAGCCGGGAGATTTGGAACGGGGGGTGCGAATGACTCCCAAAGGATTGGGCGAGTATGATTATTATGTCATTCATTGGCTGTACAAACCGATTTCCCCGGCGGCGACACCTTGGGATGAGTTTGCCGTTTTGGACGGGTGGATCAAGGAGGGACGGGGTAACCCGAATCTTCGTTACGGTAAAATGCCTTACTATTATTATGATCCTACCTCTTTCTCCGGGGATTTGGGCGATGACCACCTGAAGGCTTTACGCTACGCGATCAATAACTTGAAACTCTCTTTGCGGCATTTCTACCGGTGGTATGCGGATGAGGATATCGATCAACGGAAACGTGCGGCCATGTATAACGCTTTGGGGTATCAATTGCGCAAGCGGATTAATGACCTTTCCGTGAATTTGGGCGGATTTTACCAGCATGAGGCATTCTCGGATGAAAACACGCCTTCTTATGTCGTGGTGCCCCGGGAAACACAAAGGGCGGCTTTGAAATATATGGTCGAACTGGCGAAAGACCTCTCGTGGCTGGATAACAAAGAGGTGGAGCGTAAACTGGAAATCAGAAATTCGATGGAAGACCAGATTCGCGGTTTCATACTGGGAACATTGACATTCAGGATAAAATACGTGGCTCTCGGTGCGGAGAAAGGCGGGGATTATTCCGTGAAAGAATATGTGAATGATATCTACAATACCGTGTGGGAAGGTACGATCAAGAACCGCCCGTTGAAGAAGTACGAGATGGATTTGCAAAAAGACTTTCTGGGAAGTGTGGTTGCCTCGTCGACTGCGGCCACGACGGCGGGGAATTTTACGCCTCGCAAGGGATTGGTGGAAAGTGAACTCGCGGAGTTACCGGGTATCGATCGGCGGCAGGTGGAAAGCATGATGATGACAGCGAGAGAACGTGGCGGATTCTCGCCGAATATGCGTGTCGTGATGCCGGGTGATTACGTGCCGGTAGACCATTACTTCAATATGTTGTTCCGGATTCAGGATTTGTTGAAAGGGGCAGTGACGAAAAGTACGGGGGATACACGTTTGCATTACGAGTATTTGTTGTACAAGATCAGGAAGATGCTAGATAATAAATAATGTTTGTATAAATAATTAAATCACGTATGGAAGAACCAATTATTAGAGTGGAAAATTTATCCCATCGTTACAGTATTCAATGGGCGATTCGGGATATAAGTTTCGAAATCACCGGAAATGGTATTTACGGGTTGCTGGGATCGAACGGTGCCGGGAAATCAACCACGATGAATATCATTTGCGGGGTGTTGAAACAGACGCAGGGAGATGTCTGGATCAAGGGAATCAATTTGCGGGAAAACCCGGTAGAGGCAAAGAAGCATCTGGGTTTTCTCCCCCAAAAACCACCTTTACATTCGGATCTTACCGTGGAGGAGTACTTGATTCATTGCGCGAATATGCGGTTGATGCCGGGAAAAGAGATTCCCGGGGCGGTGAGGGATGTTATGGTACGTTGCGGCATATCACATTTCGCCAAACGTCTGATTCGTAATTTATCGGGAGGATACCAGCAACGGTTGGGAATAGCGCAGGCTATTATTCATAACCCCGATTTCGTGGTGCTGGATGAACCGACCAACGGGCTCGATCCGAACCAAATCGTGGAAATACGCCACTTGATCAAGGAGATTGCCGAGGAACGGACGATTATTCTGTCGACTCATATCTTGTCTGAAGTGCAGGCTACCTGTGATTATATCCGGATGATCGAGGAAGGGCAGCTCGTGTTCGCCGGGACGGTGGATGATTTCGACAATTATATCGTGCCGGACACGTTGGTCGTTTCTTTGATAAACACGCCGGCAGCGGAAGAGTTGAAAGCCATCGAGGGTGTGCTCGGCGTGGAGGAATTGGGCGGTAAAAATTACCGGGTACGCTTTGACGACGCTACCGGGGTAACGGAACGTATCGTGGAAACCAGCGTGGCGAAGGGATGGAGATTGTCGGGTATTCAGGTGGAAAAAAATTCCATGGATTCCATTTTTGCCGTGTTATCAAAGAAGTAAATCACTCTATAAACTGATAAAAAGATGAAGACAATATATAAAATAGCCCGGACCGAATTGCAAACTTTGTTCTATTCGCCGGTGGCATGGTTGATTCTGGTGATTTTTACTTTTCAAGCGAGCATGGCGTTTACCGATATGCTGGGAGGATACGTCAGAAGCCAGTCGCTGGGCTACCGCCTGTGGAGCGTGACGGAAGGAACTTTTGGTGGGATGCGCGGTTTGTTTACTCAAATGCAGCAATACCTGTATCTCTATATCCCCTTGTTGACCATGGGATTGATGAGCCGGGAGTTAAGTAGCGGTTCCATTAAATTACTCTATTCGTCACCCGTGACGAACACGCAGATTATTCTCGGGAAATACCTTTCTATGATGATCTACGGGCTCGTGTTGACGGGAATATTGATGGTGTACATGATCTTTGCCTTGTTCGCCGTGAAGTCTGCCGATTTCCCGGCTATGCTTTCCGGTTTACTGGGGCTTTATTTGCTGCTCTGCGCTTACGCGGCGATAGGTTTGTTCATGTCGAGCGTTACTTCTTACCAAGTCGTTGCGGCTATGGGAACGCTGGCTATACTCGCAGTATTAAATTACGTGAAAGGTATGTGGCAGGATATCGAATTTGTGCGTGATATCACCTATTGGCTGGCGATCGGCGGACGCGCGGACGAATTTATCCGGGGACTGATATGCAGTGAAGATGTTTTATATTTCGTGATTGTTATCGTGCTTTTTCTGATGTTGTCCATTATCCGCTTACAAGGACGGCGTCAGAAAACTTTGTGGATGGTGACGTGGGGAAAATATGCCGGAGTGGTTGTTGTTGCTATGCTTATGGGGTTCCTCACTTCCCGTCCCAAGTTAATGGCTTTCTATGATGCGACACGTACCAAAATGCGCACGTTGACACCTAATAGTCAGGATATCGTGGCAAGAATGGACGGCGGGTTGACAATCACTACTTTCGTGAATATATTGGAAGAGAATTACTGGGCCGGTTTGCCCCGGAGCGTGAACGATGATCTCCGGCGTTTCAGAATGTACACGCGCTTCAAGCCGGAGATTAAAATGAAGTACATTTACTATTATGACAAGGCTGAAAATCCCTCGCTGGATAAGTCTTACCCGAACTTGTCCGATCGGGGACGGATGTTAAAACGTGCCGAGATATGGGATCTGGATTCGAATATGTTTATGCGCCCGGAAGAAGTGAAGAAAATAGTAGACTTGAAACCCGAGGGGAATCGTTTCGTACGTCTGTTGGAAAGGGATAACGGGGAAAAGACTTTCTTGCGGATATTCGACGATCTGCAACGCTTCCCCTTTGAAACAGAGATTTCTGCATCGTTCAAACGATTGGTCATGGAGCTGCCTTTGGTCGGTTTCGTGAAAGGTCATGGCGAGCGGGATTGTATCCGGGAAGGTGATCGGGATTATAACCGCTTCGCTCAAGATAAGCCTTTCCGTCATTCTTTGATTAACCAAGGATTTGATTTCACGGAAGTAACATTGGATAAACCCATACCGGAAAAGGTGGATATCATCGTGATTGCCGATATGCGTTACGCGATGACGGAGCAGGAGAAAGCGAATCTGGGCGCTTATATTGCCCGCGGCGGTAATCTGGTTGTCGCCGGAGAACCCCGTAGGCAGGAAGTGATGAACCCGATCGTGGAACAATTCGGCGTGAAATTCTTACCGGGACGTCTGGTAAAAGTCAGCGAGAATTTTGATCCTGATTTTATTATCGCTCGTTCGACCAAGGAAGCACAGGATATTGCTTACATTTTTGAGACTCTCTATCGCCGGGAATACGTGGTGACAATGCCGGGTTCTACGGCATTGGAGTATACCGAAGATAAAGGATTCAAAGTAACCCCGCTTTTCGTGAGCGACACGATCGGCAGTTGGAACGAGGTGGAAACAACCGATTTTCTGGATGATACCGTCCGTCTGAATCCTGCCGCGGGTGAAGTGGAGCGCTCGTATCCGACCGTGTTGGCATTATCACGCCAAATGGGTGATAAGGAGCAACGAATCGTTATTCTCGGTGATGCCGATTGCTTGAGCAACGGAGAGATTAGCATATCCCGAAAAGATGTTCCCGCGGCTAACTATTATTTAATCTCTGGTTCTTTCTTCTGGCTCTCCGAAGAGGAGGTGCCGATTGATGTGCGGCGTCCGACACCCCCCGATAATGCGGTGAACTTAGGGATGAACGCCATGTATTACTGGAAAATCGTACTGATGGGGCTTTGGCCTGCCATTCTGGCTTTCTTCGCTATCTTTATCTGGGTACGCCGGAGAGGGAGGTAAAAGAATAATTCCGGTAAGATAGAACTTTGAATTATAGTGCCGAAACGTGTGAGTTTTCTTTCTTTAAAGGGGCATTCCGGTGAGAATCGGGATGCCTCTTCTGTTTTTTTCACGGGATACTCTTGTGGGAAAAGAAAATGAGTTACATAGACAAGAGTCACTTCCTTTTTTATTTTGTGTGGCGTCACCACGTGTTACCACTGGCGTGTATAAGCCTGCATAGTGGTTAGTATTGTAATCGTATGTGAATTTATTTTTCATAGAACTATAAAAAAATATAATCAAGGTTTACTCGTCTGGAATAATATCGCGGGATGATTTAAGGAAACGCTAATAAATGCTATATTTACAACCTAAATTTTGTGTAATGTGTTTTAAATTGTAAATGTGTTTATTATGTTATTGCGCGGATGTTTAATTATTATTTTGCTGGGTGTGCAGTTTGCTTTCGGGCAACAGAAGCCCGATCCTGATTGGGTAAATCAGAAGTTTTCAATGTTCATTCACTGGGGTTTGTACTCGGAGTTGGGGGGAGTTTGGAAGGGAGAACCGGTACGGGCGGGATACAGTGAGCAGATTCAGTCGTTTGCACGGATTCCGAAAGCGGAGTACGAGGCGGTGGCGAAACAGTTCGATCCGGAGAAATGGAATGCGGACGAGGTGGCAGCTTTGGCAAAAGCGGCAGGGATGAAGTCGATCGTGTTCACGTCGAAGCATCATGACGGTTTTTGTATGTACCATTCCAAGTACACGAAATACAATATCGTGAATGCTACTCCATTCAAACGGGACGTGATGAAGGAATTGTCGGATGCCTGTCAGCGGCAGGGAGTGAAGTTCGCGGTGTATTATTCTTTGATAGACTGGAACTTCCCGGGCAACGGGATTACTCCTCATAACGCGGATGCTATTTCCCCGAAACATCACGAGTTTAGTATGAAGCAAGTGGAAGAGATCATGACGAACTATGGTCCGATCTCCGAAATTTGGTTTGACATGGGTTCCTTGACGGCGGAGCAGAGTAAGGAATTGTACGACTTGGTGACCCGCTTGCAACCGCGATGTATGGTGAGCGGACGTTTGGGGAATGACCGGGGTGACTTTGCCGTGATGGCGGACAATAAAATGCCTGACCATAAGATCGGGGTGCCTTGGCAAACCGCGGCTTCATTCTTCCATGAAACGTGGAGTTATCGTTCATGGCAGGAACGGGGTAATTTGGACGCGAAGATCAACGAGAAGATAGGCAGTATGGTCAAAGTGGTAAGCCGGGGAGGGAACTACTTGTTGAATATCGGTCCCCGGGGAGATGGTTCCGTGGTAGAGTTCGAGAAGGATGCTCTTTTGGCGATGGGACAATGGCTGAAAAATTACGGGGAAGCGATTTATAGTACCACCGCGAATCCGTTTGACCATGCCCCGGAATGGGGTGATATCACCCGTAAGGGGAACAACCTCTATTTGTTCGTCGAGAAAATGCCGGACAATCGGGAGATCGAGTTAAAAGGCGTGATAGGCAAGGCAAAGCGTGCGGCGTTGTTGCTTGACGGCAAGGCATTGGACATGAAACAAAACGGGCAAACGGTATCCGTGGCTATCCCGCGAACCGTGAAGCCGGACAGGGGGATGATTGTGGTGAAGTTGGAATTTGAGGATACATTCCGGGCGATACCCGACCAAGTTTTAAAAACGAAAGTGTTGACAGCGGTTAACGCTATACCCGTGTATGCGCATTCAAGTATGGATTACTATTCCAGTTACCGGAGTACGGTCGGTTTTGCGTGGCATTTCGAGAAGAAGGGGGCAACGGTGACCCCGACGGTCGTTTATGCGGCAGGGGATCAGGATCGGGTGGTACGTCTTACGATAGATGGAGAAGTACAAGATGTTACTTTAACAGGTGGTAAAACTCAAGCGTTGAATGGTAACCCGCGATCTTTGCACTGGGGCAACGTGTACATGTACAATGCCCGGGGCGGAGCCTATACCGGTAATGCCGAGGGATTGAAAAAGAATATCGATATCGTCGGGGATGGTTGGAAACCCCGTCAGGACTTAAAGCCGGGCGAGGAGGTGAAAATTCCGGTAGAAGAAAAGGAAGCCGTGGAGATTTTACACGAGTTCACCAGTGATCGGGAACAAGATATTCTGGTGGAGATTGCCGTTGCCGACGGAACCCAAGTTATTTTGAACGGGAAACGGGTATCCTTGCGCTCGTACGTGGGAGGAGTGCCCCGGAATAACACGGTGGTGAAATTGCACGTGCAAAAAGGGAAAAATCAATTGATAGTGCAGCTATATAACCGTTACGGGAAAGAAGTTACCTACTTGATGAACCCGAACGTGAAACAAGAAGAGTATAAACTACGTTTGAATCCTATGAAGCTTTGCCCGGGAAATATCCATGACTGCACGTTGAAAGAGGCATCCCCGGTGAACAAGAACAGTGACATGGGATTACGGGATGCACGGGTAGAATTTGAATAATAAATAATAGAGCGTATGAAAAAGAGATTGCGGAAAAAATTGCACAAGGGAGAGTTTAAAGAATTGGGATTCTCGTTTGATGCTAAATTTAAGGCAGATACGGATCTGGGTGTCGTGGAAGCATGGTTGCAGGAATTGGCAATTTTGTTGCATGACCGGGGGCTGGAAATGGGAGGAGGTTGGAATTCTGATGTTTGCGGGGGATTTATCACCCGTGAGCGGGGAAGCGTAACTTCCGAGGAACGGGAAATGATGAAAAAATGGTTTGACGAGCATAATCAAAATATCGACCAAATCAACGTGGGAGAGTTGAAAGATGCTTGGTACGGCTGGTAAAAATAGCCCGATCGGTTTTCGTTTTGTTGCAAAATATTTTACTTTTGTCAGTCACTACCCGGGGACAGGTTCTCCGGGTATGTGCTTGAAAGGAAAAGACGACTAGAAAACTGATAATATGAGAAAAACAATTTATTTACCTTTTATTGCATTGGCATTAATGGCTACAAGTTGCAATACTAAAAAAGCAGCCGCTCCCCAAGGGGGTATTCGGGTGGAGAACCTCGATAAGACGGCGAATCCGCGCACTGATTTTTATCAATACGCTTGTGGAGGTTGGATGGCAGCGAACCCGTTGACCGACGAGTATTCCCGTTTCGGTTCTTTTGACCAGTTGGCGGAAAACAATCGCACGCAAATCAAAAGTTTGATCGAGGACTTGGCTCACAAACAGTCCGAACAGGGGAGCGTTGCCCGGAAAGTGGGTGACTTGTATAATATCGCCATGGATAGCGCGAAGTTAAACGCCGAGGGGATTGCCCCAATCAAGGCGGAACTGGAAAAGATTGCCGCTATTTCCAACCGGAAAGGGTTTCCCCAATTGATTGCGAATATGCATCGTGACGGTTTCGGACCTTTCTTCGGGTTGTACGTGGGGGCTGACGAAATGAACAGTTCCATGAATATAGCCCAACTTTATCAGGGAGGCTTGAGCTTGGGACAACGTGATTATTACATGGAGAATGACGAGCACACGAAAGAAATTCGCGCGAAATTCGAAGAGCACGTGGCTAAGATGTTCCAGTTAGCGGGATTCACGACAGGGGAGGCTCAAAAGGCTGCCGCTAACGTGATGAAAGTGGAAACCCGTTTGGCTGAAAGCTCAAAATCGATGGTTGAATTGCGTGATCCGCAGGGAAACTATAATAAAATCACGGTGGCTCAATTGCAGAAAGAAGTTCCGGGGATGGATTGGAATACTTATTTCACCACGATCGGGTTGAAAGACTTGAAAGAGGTAAATGCCGGGCAGATCGCTCAATTGAAGGCGGTTGCCGATTTACTGAACAAGGAAAATCTGGATGTGTTGAAATCATACTTGGAATGGAACGTGATTAATTCCGCTTCCGGTTACTTGAGTGATGACTTGGTTGCCCAGAATTTCGAGTTCTACGGTAAAGTACTGTCCGGGAGAAAAGAGATGCAACCCCGTTGGAAACGTGCCGTGAGCACGGTCAACGGCGTGTTGGGAGAAGCGGTAGGCCAGATGTACACGGAGAAGTATTTCCCCGCTGCGGCAAAAGAACGTATGGTGAAATTGGTTGCCAACTTGCAGAAAGCGTTGGGTGAACGTATTCAAGGTTTGGCATGGATGAGTGACGAAACAAAAGCGAAAGCGCAAGAGAAGCTGGCTGCATTCCACGTGAAGATCGGTTATCCCGACAAATGGAGGGATTATTCCAGCTTGGAAATTAAGAATGATTCTTACTGGAATAACATCGTTCGTTCCAATCATTTCGATTATGACTACATGATCTCTAAAGCCGGCAAACCGGTGGATAAAGACGAGTGGTTGATGACTCCCCAGACCGTGAACGCGTATTATAACCCGACCACGAACGAGATTTGTTTCCCTGCCGGGATTCTTCAATACCCGTTCTTCGACATGAACGCCGATGACGCTTGCAACTACGGGGCTATCGGTGTGGTGATCGGACACGAGATGACTCACGGGTTTGACGATCAAGGTCGCCAGTACGACAAGGACGGTAACTTGAAAGACTGGTGGACGGCTACTGACGCCGAGAACTTTGAAAAACGGGCTCAAGTATTGGTGGATTACTTCAACAATATCAAAGTATTACCCGATTTGAACGCGAACGGAGAATTGACTTTGGGTGAGAATATTGCCGACCACGGGGGATTGCAAGTGGCTTACACGGCATTGCAAAAAGCGATGGCTGAAACCCCGCTCGGTAACGATGCAAACGGATTTACCCCGGCACAGCGTTTCTTCCTGTCATACGCTAACGTGTGGGCAGGTAATGTTCGTGACGAGCAAATCCGTCTGCAAACGAAATCCGATCCCCACTCTTTGGGACGTTGGCGTGTAAATGGTGCTCTTCCGCATATCGGTGCTTGGTACGAGGCATTCGGGGTGAAAGAGGGCGATCCGTTGTATTTGCCCGTGGAGCAGAGAGCTTCTATCTGGTAATTTGTAAATAGAATTTATTATGAGGGTGTGTTGAAGCACACCCTCTAGTTCACAAAGTCTAAAAATCCATAAGGTCGTAAGGTCAAATGTGTAGGTGATTTGTATATCATTATATTGAATATCATCGTGTTTTTAACTTTGTGGACTTTAAGAGCCGGAGGCTCGACTTTATGAACTTTATAGACTAGAGGTGTGTTCTGACACACCTCCTTTTTATTTTTAGTCGCGATAACAGCTATATTCTCGTGTAGTTATTTGGCTCGTGTTTGAGAAAAATTTCTATCGATTTTAGTTATCCTATTGTTATTAATCATGATTTTATCAAGTAGTTTTCAAGTATTAAATTTTAAATAATTACTATTTAATTTCTATTTTTCAACTATTGTAATAGGCTTTGAATGGGAGATGAATGGGAATTGAATAGGAGATGATACTAATGAACTATAAATGTGATAAAATAAAAATACTTATTATTTAACTTTTGTTTTGCTTTTCCGGTCTGTCCTTCCTGTCATTTTTGGCATAGGGCTTGTTTTTAACAAACAAATAATATATATTTGTTTGATACTAAAAATAATGGGTCATGGACATAGTTAAACGAGATCGTTTTACCGCACACTGGAAAAAATATTTCAATGACGCGGAACTTCCTGTCGCCTTTTATTATTCGAAAGAGAATAATAACGCGACTATCGTAAAAAAAGCCGTGGGACATACTTGTATTATAGCTCAACTCGGACGGGTAAGAAAAGGTGAGCCACTTTGTTTCCTGCCGGATTCAGTCGGTTGCGGAGGGGGAAAATATTACTTGGGATTTAGTGACGGGATGCGTGAAGGGTTCGAGTATTTTTTGTCACACGGGGAGAACGAGCCTCATTGTGAGCGCTATAAACGTACACCGGAACAAGTGAACGCGTTAATGAAAACTATACCGGTGTTGCCGAGGAAAGGTGATTGTCTGGTATTCAAGCGTTGGGATCATTTGACGGAACAGGATGAACCGGAAGCGGTATTTTTCTTTGCGACACCTGATGTACTGTCCGGTCTTTTTACTCTAGCCAACTTTGACAGTACCAAGCAAGAACCGGTGATCTCTCCTTTTGGAGCGGGATGTACCTCTATTATTTATTATCCTTACCGGGAACAACTGGAGGGGACGCGAAGAGCCGTAATCGGGATGTTTGACCCGTCGGCGAGAAAATGTATCACGAATAATTTAATATCGTTTGGCGTGCCTATCACGAAATTCATGGAAATGATCGACCAGATGGAGGAGTGTTTTCTGGTAACTGACACGTGGAAGGTGATACAAAAGCGAATTTGATGGGGACGGGGTGTACTTTGAGGGCGTGTATCTCTTTTTGTAGAATGTACATGACTCCTGCGTTGGCGGTATCTTGCTCTTGCGGGGGAATCATGTACGCGTATAGCATGAAAGCACCTGCCGTCATCGGGGTAATTATAGTCGCCACGTTTTGGTTCAAGGTGGCGACTATGGTGTTTTTCTATTTTGCCATGAAACGGAAAGTGTGGAAAATCTTCTATTATTACAAGAACGTGGGGGTGTCTGTCCGGTGGTTGTGGGGAACGACTTTGTCGTTTGACTTCTTGACATACGTGGCGGTTTTGTTTGTCGGTTATTATATAAGGTGATGCATAGACTTGATATAAGTAATCTCCGTTTGGAGTATGGTTTTAAACGTGTACTGTGGGACGTGTTTTTGCGTTGCGAAACGGGAAAAGTACTCGGTTTGTTAGGACGGAACGGTTGCGGCAAGACCTGTTTGATGAAAGCCGTGTACGGGGAATTGAAATTGCAGGATCAATACGTGGGGATTGACGGAAAGGTTTTGTTGACAAGCGAGAGGCGACCGGAAGATATGCGTTATTTACCCCAGCACGATTTTATTCCTTCCGGTTTATCCGTGAAGCGGGTGTTTGGTGATTTTGGCGTGGATTTTGAACGGTTTGTAACGGACTTCCCGGAGTTTGAGCAAGTTTACCGGAAACGGATAAAGGCGTTTTCCTCGGGAGAACGGAGAATAATCGAGGCGTATTTGATATTGACTTCCGAAACGAAGTTTTGTTTGTTGGATGAGCCTTTTTCTTTTTTGATGCCGTTGCACGTGCAGAAAATGAAAGAGATTATTCGCCGGGAGAAAGCGACGAAAGGTATACTGATTACCGATCATTATTTCGAGGACGTGATGGAGGTTAGCGACGAGTTGTTCGTCTTGCGGGGTGGCAAGACTTGGAAAGTAAACGAGCGTACGGATTTGGAATTATTGCAATATATAAAAGAGTCAGATGGAATTCAAGACAGACGAGCAGACATTGAATGACCTTGAGTTATTCGCCGCGAGAGAGGGAAAAAGTGTCTTTTCCTATTTCGATTATGCCCGCTCGGATGGGGGACGGGCGTACATGAAAAAGTTATTCGAGAATCCGTTGGCTGACGCGGAGCGTATTCGGGAACGGGTGGAGGCTATCGTTTATTTGCAGCGGTTGCCTTTCTTCTTGGAAATACGGCGGGATGAATTGAGTTTTATCGAGATATATTTGCAGCAGAAGGAGGTGCCTAAACGGGACGTGCTTCATTTGATGAAACGTGCCGTGGCGGGATGGGTGAATCCGGATAACGATCACTACGTGCGTCAGCGTGCGGTGTCCTATCTGGGGCGGTTGATTCACGAGTTGGCTGTTTTTATGGATGATGTACCTGCGGTTCGGGTACCGAAGATCATGCGGGAATTGAAAGAGCAAGTGGCTAAGGTGCTCTCTCGTCCCGGTATGCGCTATCTGGCAAACCGGAAAAAGGATACTTTTTGGTCGAGGGAGAAGTTAGACCTTTATTTCAGGGGAAAAGAAGCGGATGCCGTACGGACGGTGTTGGATACGCTTTATATGTTGGAGGCTTTGAGGACAATAGGTCAGGTGGCACTGGAGCATGGTTTTGTTTTTCCGGTTTTTGTCGAGGAGAGAAGAAAGATTGAAATAGAAGGTTTGTTTCATCTTTTTTTGCCTGATCCGGTGAGGAATGACGTGCGGGTGGATGATAAGCATCACTTGTGTTTTTTGACAGGACCGAATATGGCGGGGAAATCGACTTACATGAAGGCTTTCGGGGTGGCGGTGTATTTGGCGCATTGTGGTTTCCCGGTTCCCGCGCGAAGAATGGAAGTTTCCGTGTTCCGTGGATTGTTCACGACGATTAATTTGTCTGATAATTTGTCATTGGGGTATAGCCATTATTATAATGAGGTGGCGCGGGTGAAGTACGTGGTGGAACGAGTGCGTGAAGTGGGGGACGTGGTGGTTGTGTTTGATGAATTATTCCGGGGCACTAACGTGAAGGATGCTTACGATGCTTCGTTCGCGGTGGTGGACGGACTGGCACGGTTGAAACAGGGAGTATTTGTTATTTCATCGCATATTGTGGAGGTGGCGGAGGCGTTAAAACGAGAGTCTTCGGTGGACTTCCGGTTTTTCGAGATCAATATGGAAACCGGAGAACCTCGCTACACGTATCGTTTGCGGGAAGGTGTTTCTGACGAACGTATCGGGATGTATATTTTGAGAAAGGAGAGGGTGGTAGCTTTAATAGAGGAGTTGACAAGGAATCCGTCGTGAGAGAAAAGCAATTTATATTTGATACCCGTGTTGTCGAAAAAATTGTAACTTTGTAAGGAGGATGATTATTTGTATCATGGTCAGAATACTTTCCTTATTTGTTTGTATTCGTGAAAATATTTACTATTTTTGCCTCCGTGAAATGTTTCTTCGGGGCAGGGTGCAATTCCCTACCGGCGGTTATAGTCCGCGACTCCCTTTCGAGGGACTGATTCAGTGAAATTCTGGAACCGACGGTTAAAGTCCGGATGATAGAAGAGATGTTGATTGTAATTGATATTATATTAGTACAATATAAATCTATGCCCCGAATGTATTACATTCGGGGCATTTTGTTTTTGGAAAGGAGTAACACGTATGGTAAAACAGAAAGATATCGAGTACATGAGGCGGGCGATAGAACTTGCCGAACAGGGAGCGGGATTCGTGAATCCCAACCCGATGGTGGGAGCCGTGATCGTGAAGGGGGGACGAGTGATAGGTGAAGGTTGGCACGAGCGTTACGGGGAGTGGCATGCGGAACGGAATGCGTTGAAAAATTGTACGGAAGATGCCCGGGGGGCGACGATGTACGTGACTTTGGAGCCGTGTTGCCATTACGGGAAAACTCCGCCTTGCACGGAGGCGATTATCGAACACGGAATTGAACGGGTATTTGTCGGGATGCCTGACCCGAACCCGTTGGTGGCGGGAAAAGGATTGTCTTTATTGAGAGAAGCGGGGATAGAAGTGGTTTGTGGGGTTGAAGAAGAAGCGATACGGGAGCAAAACAAGATATTTTTGAAGTATATAGCGACACGGCGTCCGTGGGTAATATTGAAGACGGCGATGACGTTGGACGGAAAGATAGCCACGTGGTCGGGCGATTCGAGATGGATCACCGGTACGGAAGCACGGGCTTACGTGCACGAGTTGCGTCATCGTCTGATGGCGGTGATGATTGGTATCGGTACTGCCGTGGCGGATGATCCGTTATTAAATTGCCGGATAGAAGGGCGGGGAGTGCGTCAGCCGATACGGGTTATCGTGGATAGCAATGCCCGTTTGGGATTGGATAGCCAAATTGTGAAGACCGCGGGTAAATATCATACGATTGTAGCTCATACCCGCTTTGCCGCGGAGGAACGTTTGGAAGCGTTGAAGCAAGCGGGTGTTGAAACTTTGCTTTGCGAGGAGAAAGAAGGATTGGTAGACGTGGATAACTTGCTTTTCTTACTAGGACAAATGGGGGTGGATTCCATTTTGTTGGAAGGTGGTGGAGGTTTGAACTACAGCTTTCTTGCCGGTGGTTTCACGGATGAAGTCTACTCTTTTATCGCCCCGAAGATAGTGGGAGGCGAAAAAGCCAAAACCCCGGTGGAAGGTGTCGGTATTGAAAAAATGGCAGATGCCGTCACTTTAGAAAGAACAGACGTGTTGTGTTTGGGACAGGACATACTCGTGAAGCTAAAAGTTAAAAATTAAAAGATAATAGATTTGGTGATTTAAAAGCGGGGGATTTGAGCGGGGAAATCTAAAATCTAAAATCATAAATCTAAAATTAGTATGTTTACAGGAATAATAGAAGAAATAGGAACAATAAAAGGTATCAAGCGGGGAAACCGGAGTGTGGTGCTGGAGGTGAAGGCGAAAAAGGTGTTGGAGGATTTGAAAGTGGGTGATAGCATTGCCACGAACGGGGTTTGCCTGACGGTGATTTCTTTTGATAGCGGAAGTTTTTGCGCGGATGTGATGCCGGAAACGATGCAGCGCAGTAATCTCGGAGAGTTACGCGCGGGTAGTCCCGTGAATCTGGAAAGAGCGTTGAGTTTGAACGGTCGATTGGGGGGGCATATTGTTTCGGGACACGTGGACGGGATGGGAAAGATCGTGGGGCGAGAGAAGGATGAAAATGCGATACGGGTGACGATTGCGACCTCTGGCGAATTGTTGCGGTATATCGTGGAGAAGGGGTCTATCACGATTGACGGGATTAGTCTGACCGTGGTGTCGGTATCGGATAGCGTATTTACCGTTTCTGTTATTCCTCACACGCGGGATGAAACGACCTTGGTAAAGAAACAGGTCGGGGATAACGTGAACTTGGAGAATGACGTGATTGCCAAATACGTGGAGAAGTTAATGCGTCCGGCATCTCCCGCGGAGCCTAAGGGTGGATTGACGTTGGATTTTTTGTTGGCGAACGGGTTTTGAGAATTTAAAATATAGAATTTAAAACAAAGATATGGAAGATTTCAAGTTTAGTACGATTGAAGAGGCGATAGCCGATTTGAGAGCCGGGAAAATGATTATCGCGGTGGATGATCCGGATCGTGAGAACGAGGGGGATTTGATTTGTGCCGCGGAGTTTGCCACGTTGGAGAACGTGAATTTTATGGCATCATACGCTAAAGGTTTAATTTGTATGCCGATGAGCAAGGCTTTGACGACAAAGTTAGGCTTGGAACAAATGGTGACCACGAATACGGATAATCATTGTACGGCTTTCACCGTGTCAATCGACCACGTGGATACAACCACGGGTATTTCCGCGTTGGAGCGTTCGGTTACGGCAATGAAGGCGGTAGAGGATGATGCCAAGTCGGCGGATTTTCGTCGTCCGGGACATATGTTCCCGTTGGAGGCGAAGAAAGGCGGTGTGTTGGAGCGTATGGGACACACGGAGGCCACGGTGGATTTGATGCGGATTGCCGGGTTGAAAGAGTGTGGGTTGTGCTGCGAGATCATGCGGGAGGATGGGACGATGATGCGTACTCCGGAATTGATGGAATTCGCTAAAGCACACGGGATGAAGATGATTACCGTGTCGGATTTGATTACTTATCGTCGGCAGACGGAGATGCTCGTGGAACGGGTGACAGAGGCGGATATGCCCACGAAGTACGGTTTCTTCAAAGCGTACGGGTACGTGAATAAGATTAACGGGGAGCATCACGTGGCGTTGGTGAAAGGTGACGTGACGGATGGCGAACCTGTTTTGTGTCGGGTGCATTCGGAATGTCTGACAGGCGATGTGTTCGGTTCCTTGCGTTGCGATTGTGGCGACCAGCTTGCCGAGGCGATGCGCCGGATAGGCGAGAGAGGTCGTGGCGTGTTATTGTATATGCGTCAGGAAGGTCGCGGTATCGGGTTGATTAATAAGCTGAAGGCTTACCACTTGCAGGACGAGGGAATGGATACGGTGGACGCGAATCTGGCACTCGGTTTTAAAGCCGATTTACGGGAATACGGCACCGGGGCAGAGATTCTCGCTGATCTTGGCGTGAAGAAAATGGTATTAATGACCAATAACCCGTTGAAAATTAACGGGCTGACAGGGTACGGGATCGAGATCGTGGGACGTGAACCGATAGAGATGACGTGTAACGAGAAAAACGAGTTCTACATGTACACGAAGTACAAGAAAATGGGACACATGCTTCATGTGCGTGAACGCGAAGAGGTAGAGAGATTGAAAGAAGAATTGAAAAACAAATAAATATAGGAAACGATGAATTTACTCGAAGGAAAATTATTAGCAGAAGGACAGCGCATCGGTATCGTTGCGGGACGTTTTAATGAATTTATTACCAGTAAATTGTTGGGTGGGGCAGTAGATGCTTTCAAGCGTCATGGCGGTGACGAGTCGAATATTGATTTAGCTTGGGTTCCCGGTGCATTCGAGATTCCGCTGGTTGCTAAGAAAATGGCAGAAACAAAGAAGTACGATGCCGTGATTTGTTTGGGTGCCGTGATTCGCGGTGCAACTCCTCACTTCGACATGGTCGCTAACGAGGCTACCAAAGGTATTGCTAACGTGGGTTTACAAACCGGGGTACCGATTATTTTCGGTGTTTTGACTACCGACACGATTGAACAAGCCGTTGAGAGAGCCGGAACGAAAGCCGGAAACAAAGGTTTCGAGGCTGTAACCACGGCAATCGAGATGATTGATTTGTTGAAGCAGATTTAAGACAATAAATGATAAGTGAAGAAAAACGTCGCTCTCACGAGTGGCGTTTTTTTTAAGGTATATTTCCTATATCTACTGAAGACCTATCGTAATCCTACCGAAGAACTAGGGTAATCAGTACGTGGTGCTGTGTTTGCTGCGGCGAATACCCGGGGGTTCTTATGGGAGATAATAGGATGTTCGGGAAATAAACGGAGGACAACCGGAGATGGGGGATGATTACGGTATTATTTGGGTAGGATTACAATGGGTTCTCGATAGGAATTACAATAAAGGGGCTGCATCAGAATTTTGATACAGCCCCTAATCGAGTTCTTTTGAACGTTATTTCTTTTTCGGCATTTGTTTCATGCGTTGTTCTTGCATACGTTGCATATCTTCCAGTCTTTGTTGGAACTTGGATTTCTTCACAGGTTTCGTTTTGGCGAGTTCTATTTGTTTTAATAGTTTCTCGTCGTTGACGAATTTACGGATAGCCCAAGTTTGCACGATGGTGATCAACGTGGCGATGAAGTAGTAGTAACTCAAACCGGACGAGTAGCTGTTGAAGATGAACAGGAACATGATAGGCATGATATACATCATGGTCTGCATACCTTTCATTTGGTCGTTTTGCGGTTGGTTCTTACTGTTATACCACATGTACAGGATGTTCGTGATTGTCATTAACAAACAGAATAAGCTGACATGGTTGCCGTAGAACGGGATGTTGAACGGCAGCGTGGCGATAGAGTCGTATGATGCGAGGTCGGTAGCCCACAAGAAACTCTTCTGGCGCAATTCGATGGCACCGGGGAAGAAGTAGAAAAGGGCGATCAAGATCGGCATTTGTAATAGCATCGGCAAACAACCGCCCATGGGGTTGACTCCCGCCTTTTTATACAGTTTCATGACTGCCTGCTGGCGTTCCATGGCTTTGTCGGCAGGGATTTTCTTGTTGATTTCGTCAATCTGCGGTTTGAGTACCCGCATTTTCGCCTGTGACATATAGGATTTATAGGTCAAGGGGAAGAGTACCAATTTAATGATCAACGTCAACAGGAAGATGATTAAACCGTAGTTCAGTGTCACGTTTGATTCCAAGAAGTTGAAAATCGGAATGACCACGTAACGGTTAAACCAAGCAATCCATTTCCACCCGAGGTTGATCAGTTGGGGAAGTTCTATGTCTTTTCCGTATTCTCTCAGTATCGGGTAGGAGTTCGGTCCGAAGAAGAATTGCATATCGTATTTCTCGATAGCTTTTCCCGTGTAAGGGAGAGATATTTCTGCCTCGGCGTTCTTCAAGTAGCCCGGGGTATTGTTTGTTGTGTTGGAAACATCGGCGTTTGGAAACGACTCTTTGGCGATAAGTACTGAGGAGAAGAATTGTTGTTTGAATGCAATCCATTTCACGCTCGTTGCCAGATCGGTCTTCTCGTCGCCGGTAAGTGACAAGTGTTCCACGTCGTTGTTCGAGAAGTTATAGTAGACTCCCGTGTAGCGACTTTCGAAATCACGGCTCTTTTCCAATTGCGGCATATCCACTTTCCAGTAAAGGGTCAGGAAATTCGTGTTGGCGGCAATGACGTCGTTAAGGTTATAGGTGTTGATATTGAAATCGACCATGTAGGAGTCGGGTGCCAGCCTGTACTCAAATTCGAGGTATTTGTTTTCTTCCACGTATGCACGCATGGTGAGCACTTGCTCGGAATTTGCGGCGATTAGGTTTTTCTGGTTCGTGCTAGGGACAAAGATCAAGTCTTCGGTGTTGATCTGTTTATTTCTGGCATAGAAATTCATTCCCAAGGCACTCTTGTTTTCTTTCCACAATACAAGCGGGAGTGAGTCGTGGGTACGGTAGTCTTTCAAGTCCACGTAGTCAATCCGTCCGCCTTTGGTGTTGATATGCAATTTGATTTTGTCATTTTCCAGCGTGTATTGTTCCTCGACAGCCGAAGAGTCTTGCGTGAAGACACTTGTAGCGGTTTGAGCCGTTGCCTCCTGTTGTGAAGCGAAATCAGCTTCTCTCTGTTTCTCCAGCGCAGCGGCTCTTTGAGCCTCCACTCTCGCTATGGAGTCACGGCGGTGTATTTGCCGCAATTCCTCTTTCGATGGGCTCATGAAATAAGAGTAGCCGATTAGCATTAACGCGATAACGACTAAACCGGTTATTGTATTTCTATCCATATACTGATTTTAAATTTTATGATTTATTGATTCTGTGATTTATTGATTGCCGATTCTGTGATTCTTGTAATCTGGGAATCATTGAATCGGCAATCACGGAATATCATGATAAACACGCTTTTACAAATGCCACGAACAAGGGATGCGGGTTGGTTACCGTACTCTTGTATTCCGGGTGGAATTGAGTTCCCACGAACCATTTGTGCGTGGGGATTTCCACGATTTCGGTCAACCCTGTTTCCGGGTTTACCCCTGTCGTGATCATTCCGGCTGCTTCGAATTGGTCGGTGTATTCTCCATTAAATTCGTAGCGGTGGCGATGTCTTTCTTCAATCTCTTTCGAGCCGTATGCTTCCATGGCCTTGGAACCTTCTTTTAACACGCACTTGTAGGCTCCCAGACGCATGGTACCTCCCTTGTCGGTTACTTCTTTTTGCGATTCCATGAGGTCTATCACGGGATATTTGGTTTTTGGTGCCATTTCCGTAGAATCGGCTCCTTCAAGATGCATCACGTTGCGAGCGTATTCGATAACAGCCATTTGCATTCCGAGGCAGATACCGAGGAACGGGATGTTATTGGTGCGGGCGTATTCGATAGCCAGCAGTTTGCCTTCTATACCGCGTTGCCCGAAACCGGGAGCAACCAAAATGCCGTCAACGTCCTTGAAGAGTTCGCAGATATTGTCTACATGGATATCATGGGCACTGTGCACCCATTTGATATTCACTTTGCAGTCGTTGGCTGCACCGGCATGGATGAATGATTCCACGATAGATTTGTACGCGTCGTGTAATTCCACGTACTTACCCACGAGGGCAATGTTTATTTTGCGATTGTAGTTTTTGAATTTGTACAGGAAACGCTCCCATGATTCCAAATCCGGCTCGTGTTTTAAAGGTAATCCTAGTTGGGATAGTACTATCTCGTCGAGTTTCTCTTCCCGCATTTTGATGGGCACCTTGTAAATGGTGTCGACGTCGATGGATTGAATGACAGCTTTCGGGTCTACATTACAGAATAAGGCTACTTTTCTCCGGATGTCGGAACCCAGTTCATGTTCCGTGCGCAACACGATGATATCCGGTTGTACCCCGTTTTCCAAAAGGGCTTTCACGGAATGTTGCGTGGGTTTGGTTTTCAATTCTCCCGATGCGGTGAGATAAGGAACCAAGGTCAAATGGATGAACACGGATTTCTCCCCGAGCTCCCAGCGTAACTGGCGAACGGCTTCGATGAACGGCAGCGATTCGATGTCGCCCACGGTTCCCCCGATCTCGGTGATAACGAAATCGTAGTCACCTTGGCTGCCGAGAAGTTTTATATTTCGTTTGATCTCATCCGTGATATGCGGAATGATTTGTACGGTTTTTCCCAGATAATCTCCGCGGCGTTCTTTGGTAATCACGTTCTGGTATATGCGTCCGGTCGTGATATTGTTGGCCTGTGAAGTGGGGATGTTCGTGAACCTTTCGTAATGTCCCAAATCCAAATCGGTTTCCGCACCGTCATTGGTCACGTAACATTCTCCGTGTTCATAGGGATTCAAGGTTCCGGGATCTACATTAATATACGGGTCCAGTTTTTGGTTCGCGACTTTATAACCTCTTGACTGGAGGAGTTTGGCTAGCGAGGAAGCAATGATTCCTTTCCCCAAAGATGAGGCAACTCCACCCGTAACGAATACATATTTTGTTGACACGATATAAATATTTTATAATTGTTTCTATATTCTACATCCAACGACTTGAAAATACTTGAACTGTTTGTTATTCTGCTGAATAACAAGCAAAATGATCAAGTATGTCGAAACTTAACGACAAAAGTAAGAAAAAATATGATACAAACATAAAAAGAGGGGCAACTGTGTGCCCCTCTTTTTTATCTTTCTTAGATCATGCCGTCGATAAGTTTTAGCTTTTCTTGCATCAGACTTAGTTTGTGGCGGGCGTTTTCGATCTTGGCAGTAAATTCCCGGATTAAACC
Organism: uncultured Butyricimonas sp.; assembly: GCF_959596855.1. Lineage (NCBI taxonomy): Bacteria > Pseudomonadati > Bacteroidota > Bacteroidia > Bacteroidales > Odoribacteraceae > Butyricimonas > uncultured Butyricimonas sp. The sequence continues at coordinate 10,640 of NZ_CAUFYA010000025.1, read as the reverse complement.
TTCCGATTTGTTGGACTTGGAGAAGAACCCGATATTGTTCTCCCAAGCGTGCAGGTCTGTTTCCAGTTGCTTGATCTTGTTTACCAGTTTTTCCCTTTCTTGGATGATCTTGCTTACCTTGTCGTCGCTGTTGTCGAACGTGTTGATCTTGGATTTGAAGCGTTCTATGTTTTTATCGAATTCGTCAATGTCAAGTAGATCAAAATGCGCGTTGATCAGTTTGCGGAATTCTGTTTGAACCGCGTCCTTCTCTTTGATAGGTACGAATCCGATTTCAGCCCAGCGGGTTTGGAATGCTTTCAAAGTTTCGATATCTTCATCCGTGTTGCTTGTCAGTTGGAAGTTGCGCACCTCTTCAATCAAGGCTTTCTTGAGTTCCAGATTCTTCACTTGATCGGCATTCAAGTTTTTTGCCAATTCGGATTTTCTGTCAAAGAAATAGTCACAAGCGGAACGGAAGCGGTTCCATATTTTATTGGAAACCTTTTTTGGCACGGGTCCGATTGTCTTCCATTCCCGTTGATATTCAATAATCTTGGATGTGGTTGCTCGCCAATCTGTACTTTCTTTTATAGCCTCAACTTTTTCACAAAGAGCTATTTTCTTTGTCAGATTCTGGCTTTGCATATTTTGAATTTCTTGGAAGTATTGGCGTTTCTTGTTAAAGAACGCGTCGCACGCTGCCCGGTATCGCTTGTAAAGGCGATTACGTTCTTTGATAGGAATGGTGCCCGCGTGTTTCCATTCTTCCTGAAGGGCGAGTACTCCGTCTGCTGCCGTGTTCCAATCCGAGATCTTTTCGATGTTCAAGGCGGCGTATTCTTCGAGCTTCCGGCAAATCTCTTCTTTTAATTTTAAATTGTTTTCTTGTTCTTCCCGGAGGGTATCGAAGAATTTATGATACGCGTCATTGATCTTGTCGGTCACTTCTTTGAATCGATTCCACGCCTCTTCTTGATGTTCTTTGGCAACCGGGCCAATCTCTTTCCATTGTGCATGGAGCGATTGCAATTGGCGGAAGGCGTTGCCGACATTGTTATCTTCGAGTAAGGCGGTAGCCTGTTCGATCAATGTATTTTTGGCGTCGAGGTTTTTCTTCAGATCCAAATCACGCAATTCTTTATTGATCTTGACGTAGTTGAAGAAGTTCTCCACGTGGTGGTGGTATGTTTCCAGCAGGTTGTTTGCTTGTGCTTGCGGAACCATACCGGTATTACGCCACCTGTCTTGCAGGTTTTTGAAATCCTGATAAGTTTTATTCAACGATTCCTCGTGTTGGATCAAATCTTTGAGTTCCTCTATGATCTGGAGTTTATCTTTTAAGTTTTGTTCTTTTTCCTCTTCCAGTTTTTTATAAAATTCCGTTTTCTTTTCACGGTAGGTTCTGTACACGCTATAAAAACGCTCCTTGGAATTGTCTTGATAATCGAATGTTTCCGCCGGACTTCCGTCTTTCGTGTACTCGGCGAGAGCTTTGTCGTATTCTTTCTGGTATTGTGCTTCGAAAACTTGCGGCAGGCTGTCCAGTACCTTCAAGCGTTGCACGGGAAAGTCGTCGATCAGAGCTTTCATGTGAGAGATGATCTCATCCGTGTTAAAACTGGAGAAATCCCATACCGGAACTTCTTTTTCGGGGGTTTTCTCGATAGGTGTAGGTTGACCCTGAACTGAAACTTCGTTTTGTGTTTCGTCATTTAAAGTGTCCGAAGAAAGCTGCTCGTTATTTTGCAACTCCTCGGCTTGTTGTAAGTTTTCTTGCTCCATAGCTATTCCTGTTTTTACGCATTCAACTGACGAAAATAATGATTTATTCTGACACTGCCAATTTATATTAACTAAAAAAACGGAGAAGACTTCTTTTTGGAATTCTATCGTAAACATGTATCTTTGACATTTATTATTAGCGATTATGTTTTCATATATATTATATGGTCTTGTTTGGTTGATCAGCTTTTTGCCGTTTCGGGTGCTGTATATTATCGCGGACATAAATTATGTCCTGCTATATTACGTGTCCCGTTACCGCCGGGAAGTGGTGCGTACGAACCTCTGTAACTCTTTTCCGGAAAAGAGTTTGAAGGAGATTGTGGCAATAGAGAGGAAGTATTATAAGCATATGGCAGATCTGTCGGTCGAACTGTATAAATTGTGGCATATGTCCGAGGCCGCGATACGGAAACGCTGTGTTTTTCGAAACACGGAGTTGCCGCAGAAATATTTTGACGAGGGAAGGAGCGTGATCGGCGTGCTGGGGCATTACGGCAATTGGGAATGGATGTCTTCGTACAGTCTTTGGGAGAACGATGCCGACTTTTTGGCTTTATATAAGCCTATCCGGAGTAAGGTGACCGACCGGATGATGAAAGCGATTCGCTCGAAGTTTGGTGCCGTGTTGGTTGCCAAGGATGATACCTTGCGGGTGATTGCCCGTTATCGTTCGGAAAAAAAGTTGTTTTTAGCCGGATTTATCGGGGATCAGACACCCAATGTTCACAATCTTAATTTCTGGACTCGCTTTTTGAATCAAGATACTCCTGTTTTACTGGGGACGGAACGAATCGCGAGAAAGTACAATTTTCCTGTTGTTTCCGTGCGTATGCGTAAAGTAAAGCGTGGTTATTACGAGGTGGAGTTTATTGATGTTTGTGCTAATCCTGCCGGGTTGGAACCGGGGGTATTGACCGAGATGCATACCCGGTTACTGGAGTCGTTTATCCGCGAGGAGCCGCAGTATTGGCTGTGGTCGCACAAGCGATGGAAACATAAGAAAGTTTAAGACTCGAGAATAGAGAGTGCGGGGGAAAATTAGAAATCTAAAATCTAAAATCTAAAATGTATAAGCGTGTTGCTGTCATTATATTGAATTGGAACGGGGAGAAGTTGTTGAGGGAATTCCTGCCTTCGGTGATTCGGAATACCAATCCGGAATTGGGAAGGGTGATCGTGGTAGACAATCATTCTTCTGACGATTCGTGGGGGTGTTTGGAACGGGAGTTCGCGAGTGTGGAACGGGTGTTGTTTGAAGATAATTTCGGTTTCGCGGGAGGGTATAACCGGGCGTTGGAGATGATCGAGGCAGAGTACGCGGTGTTGTTGAATAGTGACGTGGAGGTTGCACCGGGATGGCTGGAACCGTTGGTTGATGCTTTGGATCGTGATCCGCGTGTTGTTGCCGTGCAACCCAAAATATTGGCTTACCGGGAGAAAGATAAATTCGAGTATGCCGGGGCGAGTGGCGGTTTTATCGACTATCTCGGCTTTCCCTTTTGCCGCGGCCGCGTGATGGATTGCACGGAGGTCGATACCGGACAGTATGATGATGAGCGGGAAGTGTTTTGGGCAACCGGGGCGGCGTTGTGTATCCGGCGGGAGCGATATCTGGAGGCTGGCGGGTTGGACGAGGCTTTCTTTGCCCACATGGAGGAAATCGATCTTTGTTGGCGATTGAAGAATAGCGGGTATGTATTAAAGGTAGTACCTTCTTCCGTGGTGTATCATTTGGGTGGAGGCTCCTTGCCCATGAATCATCCCCGGAAGTTGTTTTTGAATTATCGCAATAATCTGTTGATGTTGCACAAGAACCTCGGGGGGGCTTCCCGGCAGAAAGTGTTTTTCGTGCGTTTGCTGTTGGATTGTATGGCAGGGGCTCTTTTTCTGATGAAAGGAGAGTTTGCCAACACTCGTTCGATCATACAAGCGTACAAGGCATTCCGGAAGTTGAGGAAAAGATACCCGATCCCGGCAGGCATGAAGCCGTTTGCCGAAATGTATCCCCGTAGTATTATTCTGGATTATTTCTTGCGCGGGAAAAAGAAATTCTCGGATTTGAAATTTTAGAGGTGTGGGAATAAACCTTTGACATAAAACCTTGTCTTAGTGTAGAAGGCTTTTAAAACTTAGGAGTTAGAATGAAGGAAATGAGCGATGAAGATATAGTAAAGCTTTTTCACTCGGGTAACGGTGAGGATAAAGCATTCCGCGCGCTGGTGGCTAAATACGGCGAGCGGCTCTATTGGCATATCCGGAAGATCGTTATCGACCATGATGATAGCGATGATGTATTGCAAAATACATTTATCAAGATATGGAGAGGTCTGAAGGAGTTTCGCTACGAAGCGAAATTGTTCACGTGGATGTACCGCGTGGCAACGAACGAAGCGATTAACTTCTTGAACGAGAAGCGTCGGAAGACTTACGGGAATTCGCAGGAGATTACGCCCATGCTGGAGAATCAGTTGGAGAGTGATACGTTTTTCTGCGGGGACTCTATTCAGCGCGAGTTGCAAAAAGCCGTGCTGAAGTTACCGGAGCGCCAACGGTTGGTTTTCAACATGAAGTATTTTGATGATATGAAATACGAGGATATCGCGGAAGTATTGAATGTGGCGGTAGGGACTCTCAAGGCGACGTATCATAATGCGGTGAAGAAGATCGAGGAGTGCTTGAAGATTTCGGATACTTTGCCCACGTTTGATTAATAATGAATGTAAAGGGATGATTATGGATAATTTAGACGAGAAATACAGATCAAAGAACCCGTTCTCCGTACCTGACGGTTACTTCGACTCCTTGGAGGAGCGAGTGATGGAACGGGTGAAGGAAACCGGGAAACCCAAACGCGCGGGGGCTTTGCAGATGTTGAAGCCTTATTTAGGATTGGCGGGATTATTCGTGTTCGCGATGCTTTTCGTGCAATTTCTATTGCCTCGTTTAGTAGATGATAATGAAATGTTGGCAAAGAAAACGGAACAGAAAGCGTCGGCCGCACAAGAAGAGGACGAGTATATATTCGATACGGATTTCGACCCGTCCCGCGAAGAGATTATCGAGTATTTGTCACAGGAGTCCGATGTTGCGGATTTCTTGTTTGCTGAACGCAGGTAAAATTGTATAGAAGGTATCATATTTGAAAAAAGCTGGATTTATTATTTTGATGGTTGGACTTTCGCTCTCGTTGTTCGCTCAATCGGGTAAATTGAGCGACGAGAAACGCAAAGAGTTTGAAGCCCAAAAAATAGCGTTCTTTACCCAAGAAATGGAATTGACACCGGAGGAGGCTGTCGTGTTCTGGCCTCTCTATAACGAGATGCAACAGAAAATGCGGGTTGAAAACGATAAGATACGTGCGTTGACCTGTAAAAAAGAAAAGACAGCCCCGGTAACGACGGAGGAACAAGCGAAAAAGAATCTGAAAACCGTTTTGGACGCGGAGCAGGCGGCATGGAATATCAAGAAGGAATACACGGATAGGCTGTTGAAAGTGTTGCCCGCTAAAAAAGTGTGGCTGATGTTCGAGGCAGAACAGAAATTCCGTCACCAGCTATGGAAAAAAATGGAGAATAAACCCGTTCCTGTCCCCAGATAATGTGTTTCGGAGGTATTGAGATTTAGTTTATTAGCCGTCTTGCCTGAAAAAAAAAGAAAAAAAAGACCTTAAAAGCTTGCAAGAACGATAAAAAGCACTACTTTTGTCAGCGCTATTGGAGAGATGGGTGAGTGGCTGAAACCAACAGTTTGCTAAACTGTCGTACGGGATTACTGTACCGGGGGTTCGAATCCCCCTCTCTCCGCCACAAATTTTAGAGGTGCTTCGGGGCGTAGCGCAGTCCGGTAGCGCATCTGCTTTGGGAGCAGAGGGTCGCAGGTTCGAATCCTGTCACCCCGACGGTTGGAAGACAAGGAGTTACGGTAAAATGGACTCCTTTTTTTGTATCCTAAAGTATAATGTATTTCGGTTTTTGCGGGTTTTTGCAGGTTTTTTCAGTACATTTGTTTGCAAATAGTTTGCAAATTAGAGGTCAAAATATGATAACTGCAAAAATTTACCTTGATACAAGATCGCAAAAGAAGGACGGGTCATTCCCTGTTAAAATTTACGTTAGCAAAAATAGGAAATATTTCCTAGTAAAAACAGGTTTGTCTTCCATTATAGAGAATTGGGATTTCGACAAGTTCACCTCGAACGAGCCAAATCACAGGGCGAAGAATGTGCGATTGAGAGATATTTTAAATAAGGTCGAGAAAGTGATTTTTGATATAGAGGAGAAAGGGAATGCGTATTCGATCACGAACGAGCGACTAAAAGAGATTATTGAGAAAAAAATATCGGGCAAGCTGGAAGGTATGAGTTTTATTGATTGCTTGGATGAGTTTATCAGTACTAAGACCAAAGAAGGCACGATTGCTGTTTACACGCACACGAAAAGCAAGATATTGGAATTTGACCGAGATGCAACTTTTGAATCGATGAACAAGGAATGGTTAATACGTTTTGAGAATTGGTTACTTGAATGTGATAACAAGGTAAACACGATAGGCATTCACCTTAGGAATATTCGGTCTGTTTTTAATTACGCGATAGATAACGAGTATACTAATATTTACCCGTTTCGCAAATATAAGATAAAGAAGGAGGAAACGGCTAAAAGATCGTTGTCCGTAGAAGAGTTGCGAGAGTTAATGAATTTTGATGTGGAAGAGTATCAGGAGCGATACCGAGATATGTTCATGTTGATGTTTTACTTGATGGGCATTAATGCCGTAGACTTGTTTAATCTTCCCCCGCTAAAAGGAGATAAAATTGTTTTCCACCGGGCGAAAACTAATCGCTTGTACGAGATGAAAGTGGAACCGGAAGCATTGAAAATTATTGAAAAATATAAAGGGCAAGGGAAATATATGCTTAATGTTTTAGATGATTATAAAAATTACAAGGACTTTTTGCACCGGATGAATATAGGGCTTCAAAAAATAGGTGACGTGGAACGTAAGGGGCTAGGAGGAAAGAAAAATATAACGGTAAAATTTCCCGGTTTGTCGTCTTATTGGGCGCGTCACACGTGGGCATCAATCGCCGCCGGTCTTGATATTCCTAAAGAAACGATAGCGGCAGCCCTCGGTCATTCTGCAAGTTCTGTTACAGATATTTATATCAAGTTTGACAAAAAGAAAATTGATGAGGCGAACAGGAAAGTTATTGATTATATTTTTGATAAAAAATAATAGAAATATTTCCTATTTTATTTTGGAATAATAGAAAATTTTCCTATCTTTGAAATGTCAAACAAAACGAATATAAAGATGAAGTACACGGAGTTTCACAAGAGTATTAGAAAAAAAGGTAAAAAAAGAGGTTGGAGATGGACAGGGAAGGCAGAGGGGAGCCACTATATTTACGAGGATAATAAAGGCATCCGTTACCCAGTTCCTTACCACGGGGCGAAGGAGATGCCGGGAGGATTGAGAATAAAGATTAGCAAGGAAATGGAGCTTGAATAGCTCCTTTCTTCTGGAACAAACAAAATTGTACGACATGGGAAAAATTAAAGTAACAATAGAAAGAGGCAAAGACATGTTTGGGGCATGGGCAGAGAATGTGGAAGGTATATACGGGGCGGGAGACACCGTTCAAGAAACACAAAAAAACATTCATGAAGCGATAGACCTGTATAAAAAGTATAACACCGAAATACCTGACATTTTACAGGGGAATATTGAAATTGAATGGAGATTTGACGTTCGTAGTTTACTGGAATATTATAGCGGAATATTAACTAATGCCGGGTTAGAACGTATCACGGGTATAAATCAAAAACAATTGTGGAATTACGCTAACGGGGTAAGCAAACCTCGTCCAACGCAAGTAAAGAAAATAGAAACGGCATTACACAATTTAGGTCGTGAACTTATTGCTTTATCTTTGTAGTTTTGTTTGACAGCTTATGCTATTAGAAAAGCAAAGCCCCGGTAGATTCTACCGGGGTATTTTGATGGGTTAATTTTTTGCAGCTTCTTCTATTTTCTTCATCATCTCTTCATACTCTTCTTTCACGTATAGCATTATCGGATCGCAGCATAAGCCTTGCTTTACAAGTGTAAAATGGTCGTAATCTTTCAATTCTAGCAAAAATCTAAATGCTCTTTCTCGATAGTGTTTATTCTTGCCACGGAAGTAATTGTTTCGAGGCTTATGGAATAGATATTATTCCTTATTGTGGTTAAGGTTATGAATTTTTTCATGATATCTAGTTTTAATTCGTTATATATTTGACTTTTTTGTTTGGAATTAAAGTTGCAAACTTATTCATGAAATCCCAAGAAAGTCTGTATGGACTCCCTTTCATGCCTTGGTAAGATGTTTTGTTCCATGATGATTTTCCAGTTACGCCACCAATCGTAATTTCTACATTCATAATGAATTTTCCAGTTATTCTAATCATGATCGTATCTGATTTTTCAGAAATAACAAACATTAGTTTGTTATCTGTAGATTCAACTCCGTGTGTGCCTGTTGTAATGAAATATGCGGAACTATCAATCTTTTCAGGTTCAATTCCTTCTAATAGTAATACTTTTACGATTTCGTTTAATGCCTCTTTGGGAGTTTTGTAACTTGTTACGAGTTCAATTGTATTTGTTTTCTTAGGTATTTCTATTTTTTTGTTTTTCTTATTTTGACAAAATCCAGAACACGCAACTAATGTCACGATGCATAAAATTAATAGTTTTTTCATAATCTCCCTGTTTTGGTTTGTTATTGAGTATTTTCTTCTTCCGATAATCTCTTTGCGTATCTTTCTTGAAATGTTTGAGACCATTGTTTTAGTGTGATCGTTTCTTCAAGAGACGATTTATTTGCAATGGGCAAATCTACTTTCTCGTATTCGAACCCGCATAAAGCTAACATTTCGATGATTCCGTTTTCGTTTAGGATAATAGCATTTTTCCCTTTGCTGATATTTTCGTTCATTTTCTCAATTTTCTTATCCCCAGCCTGTAAACCTGCTATCAGAATATTAGTTGCGCTAGACACGTGTTCACTAACTATTGCGCCGAGTAATTCAAGTAGATCACGCAACCGTTCTCGATCCGACCATGAAATGAAATGTCCTGATAATGCAATCCTTTTTTTAATAAACGGGTTATCCTCATTATCGAACCGGGAATCTATTGTTACTTTTTTGTTATACACTGCGTATTCGCTTGTGCTCTTCATGGATGATTCGTCACTAAGATCAACGATGTTGTATTCAATTCCGCATTGAGATAACATCTCTATAATCTCATTTTCATTTAAAATAATCGCATCTTTCCCGTTGGCTATATTTTCCTTCATTTTATTCAATTTGGTATCTCCGGGGAACATACCTTTAATGAGGATGTTTGTAGCTCCAGACACGGAACTACTGACCCTTGCGCCAAGTGTTTTCATGAGTTCATGTAAGTCGTCTCTACGTGACCAAGAAATAAATTCACCCGTGAGTACAACTCTTTTCCCCTGAAATGGATTATTCTCATTGTCATACTTGGGATCAATAGGCTTTTGCTCTTTCTTGGTATGACTATTTTGTCGAGGAGCACTTTCATCTTTAGTATTGTTATGCCGCAAGTATATTTCAGCGCAAGCAAGAGCGTCAGAAAGAGGATCGTGATGTGTTAACGGTATTTGAAACTCTTCGCATATTATTTTTAACGATCTCCGGTCTATATCCATTGTATCAACCCATGTTATATTTAAGTCTTCTTGAATATTATATAACTGCATGGCATTATTTAAACAATGAAATTCTACGCTTTTTGCGTTATGTGCGACAATGGTCTTGTTTTTTAACCTGCGTTGAATCTCCGGGTATATTTCTGGGAACGTAGGTGCGGCTATCGTTTTGTCCGGGGTAACTCCATGTATAGATATACACATATTCGAGTATTCATTTCGGGGCGGTTGTATTAGGGAGAAATATTTTTCCATAATAATTCCATTAATGACGGTTACGATACCAACGGAACAAATGGAATGTCTTTCTTTGGTTGCTGTTTCAAAATCAATAGCAACGTAATTTAAAGTATCCATGCTAAAGAATTTTTATCGTGCGTTGAAAAGCTGTTAATAGCATTGATAGATGTCCTAATTCTTCATGAGAACATTTGTCAATATCTCTTCTTTGTATTAGATATTGATTGAAGCTTTGGAATTCTGGATGTGAACATTCGCTTTTAATGTGGTCAATGATTGTTGGGCGTATTCCTAGGTATTTTGATGATTCCTCGTCACCAATTTTTTCGATCATATTTTTTATTGTAACCATCCACGAAGCAACTGAATCAATATAAAATTGTTCCGCTTTTGATACTCGTTTGAGTTCTTTTTGCATTAACGATTTTATCTTTTCTAGGGAAGGATTAGGTTTGATTAATAATTCATATTCGATTTCTTTTTTAGAATCTCCTTTCCAAGGTTTTTCATTTTCAGATAAAAATCTGTACGCTAAAGAATACGAGTATATTTCAATCTGTTCTTGAGTCATTTTATTTTAATTTTGCCGATCCTATAAATTGTTATGCCCACCTACTAATACTTGCTACCGCCACGACTAACGCCCAATCGTGAATATCTACTATTGGGTAGTTGAATGGTTTAAAGCCTTCCTCCTTATTAAAAGATTCCAGTAACACGTATCCTTCTCGATCTGATTCTTGCACGATCTTAACCATAACGCCCTCGGAAGTCGCTAAAGCATAAACTTCGCCGTACCGGACAACACCGGAACGGCATTTTATACACCCAATGTAGTCACCTTCTTTTACACTACGATCCGGGTATTCACGATTTATCATGCTTCGTCCTTTGGCTCGAATCGTGA
>NZ_CAUFYA010000024.1:0-72041 GCF_959596855.1 uncultured Butyricimonas sp. | reverse complement strand
CCAACGACCCCGAGATTACAAATCACGTGCTCTGGCCAGCTGAGCTAAAGAGGCATTTCCAAAAAGGGTAAGCTGACTATGTCGCACCGCTACAACCATCTACCCTTGCTGCCTTCCGACCCTGGGGGAGTTCGACAGGAGCTGGTCGCATAGGACTTACCCGGGCACAAAAGTACAAAAATCTTCTCAGTTACCAAATGTTTTCTACCTTTTTTGTACAGGAAAATATGAAGGAGAATTTAATATATTGGCTAATAGTTGATTATTTGGAGATGTATTTTATTGTTGTTATATAAAAATAGGGATTTATGTAACCTAAAGTGTGAAATTCGGGTATAAATAGTGACAATTGAAAGCATTTATTAAGGACTAAACGATCCAAACGAACGTATGCAAACAGAAAATAACATGACAGGGGCGGAGTTTCTCTCGGATTTGAATGTATTATTATCCACTAACGTGGGATTAAACAAAAACGTGAAACAAGCTTTAAGGAGATTGGGTGAACACGAGAGAGCCGATCAGGTGTATATCGTGAGTATTAACCATGATATGACTTTCACGATATCGGAGGAGTGGACGAAAAACGGTGAATCCGTGTTCCCGGAAACGGACGAAAAGAGAAGTTTCTACTATGACCGGAAACTCGAGCGGGAGTTGGAAAGGGATAATTATATATATATACGGGATGTAAACGAGGTGACAAACGAGGGGTTAAAGAATATCATGCATGCCATGCAGGTACGGTGCGCGATATTTTTACCGTTATATATATCGAGTCATCTTTTCTCGTTTTTATGCTTGAGCCGCTGCCATGACGAGGAGCCGTGGACAAAGGAGGAGATTGATTTTTTGATTCAGGTGGCATCTGTACTGTCGGGTGCGTTGGAGAAAGAGTTGATATTGCGCAAGCTGGTGAAACATCACGCTCTTTATCAGGATTTTATCGAGAACCGGGTGGACTACATTTTGAGGCTTAACAGGCATCTGCATATCAGTTTTTCCAACAAGACCTTTTACTCGTTATTCGGTGACAGCCCGGACGATGTTATCGGGTGCAGGATAGGGGATTTGATGACGGAAATGGATATCTCTTCCAAGCAGTTGGAGGCGGTGACAAAACATACCGATACCTTGTTGACCTTCCATGCCCAATTGGCGCGACGTGACGAGGTGGTGTTTATCGAGTGGTACGCTTATCCCGTGCGATTGGGACGGGAGCACATCGAGATTCATTTGATCGGGCATAACGTGACCAAATACAGGGAGGCGGAGAACGAGTTGAATTTATTGAAGACGGAGTTGCAAACTTTTTCCGAATCCATGTTTCCCATGTGGAAATCTATCCATGAGGGGATTACGTCCAACGCGGATGAAAAGGATGAGTTGACGGGTAAGGCGGAGACATTTAATCGGCTCTACAAGGAGCTTTTGTCAAAAATTGGTTATAAATTTGCGGCGCATGCATATAGATCATAGCGAATACACGATACTTTTGGCGGATGATTCCATCTCGAATCTGGAGAAAATGAAGAGTCTGCTTGCCGGGGAGAATTTCAAGTTGATAACCACTCTGGAGGCGGACGAGGTATTTTTACTCGCTAAATTGAGGATGCCGGACTTGATCATTGTCCGCCTCGGGTTGGAAGACGGCAAAGGTATTGTTGTCGTGCGTCAATTGAAAGAGAGTACTTTAACCAAGCATATCCCGATACTTTACATGACGCTTCCCAACCGGCACGAGGATTTTCGAAAAGTGGCGGATTACGAGGAAGTGGAATTTATTTCCCGTCCGCTGAGTAAAAAAGAGTTGATGCTGCGTATAAACAATCAGTTGCTTTTACTGGAATCTCAACGAATTATTGCTTGTCAGAACGAGAAAATTCAAAATGTGGTACGTTCCAAAGAGAAATTGTATTCGGTTATCGCGCATGATTTGCGCGCCCCGATCGGGACGTTGAAAATGATTCTTGAGGCGATAGATCACCAGAAAGAGAAAATTCCGGATTCCAATATCAAGCATCTGATCAAGATGTTGCAGGAAACAACGGACGAGGCGTATTTGTTGCTGGAAAACCTGTTGCTGTGGAGCAATAGCCGGAACGGGGTATTGAAACCTGTTTTGCAGACGTTCTCTTTTTCCGAGGCAGCCAAAGATGTCGTGATATTGCAGGAAAATATCGCCGAGGCCAAAGGGATCAAAGTGTACAATCACTTGGATAAAGCTTTTCCGGTTCATGCCGATCTAAACATGATGAAAACCGTGTTGCGCAATTTACTGTCAAACGCGATAAAATTCAGTTACACGGGCGGGGAAATAAACATTGACGGGGAGGAAAAGGACGGGTATCTGATCGTGTCCGTGCGAGATAAAGGGCAAGGAATAAGTGAAGAGCATCAACGGGATCTGTTCGCGGACGGCTTGCATTTCATTTCTTACGGGACTCAAAAAGAGAAGGGTAGCGGGTTAGGACTGCAACTTTGCAAGGATTTCGTGAAAATGAACCACGGGAAGATATGGTTTAACTCGAAGGAGGGTAAAGGAACAACATTTTATTTTTCCATTCCCGTGTCCGATAAAGTCCCGAATTAGGACACTTGTTGAAGTTGACTCTTCCCGGATTTCAACGCTTTATACATTTTGAGCGCACCCCACGCGTCTGTCGCGGCGTAATGAACTTGGGCGGGTGTAAGTTTCGGGGCTTCCCAGTTGGATGTGCGTTGTCGTTTTGAAATCTTTACATGAAATATGATAGACATGAGTTTCGAGAAAGACATTTCCTCGATCTTGAACGCTTTGGCGAAAATCTGTAAGTCCAGAAAACTGGCAGGAGTAAAGTTCCCCAATTTTCTCAACCCACGGATGTCGTCCCGTATGCCCACGCCTACTTTCGTGACCTCCTCGTTTGCCAGAAGTGCTTGCAATTCTTTCGGGAATCCGCACTTGTTCAAGCGGAATAGATACACCCGCTTATCTGTTGCCAACTGGAGCAAGCCGACTTGGTGTGTCACTCCTTTTTTGAATGCCGGTTTCGTCTCCGTGTCGAAACCGATGTAGGGATACGAGAGCAAATCTTCCACGGCCGCTTGAACCTTATTCTCGTGATCTATCACGACGATTTCTCCGTCAAACGTGAAGAGCGGTAACTCCTCTATCTCCTCCTCACTTATCTTTGTCTGGTATTCCATGTTTAGTATCTTGGATTTTATTGGGGTTCGCTCGTGTCGGTCACTTTGAAAATCGCCAGATGAATCGCTCTTAACACGCTGGCACAGGATTTACCCCAGTATAATTCAAAACTGTTATTTAACTGCCACAGGGCTTCCGCTATCACGTCGACCATGCCGCTGCGATAAGAGGAAATAAAATTCTTTAGATCTTGGTATATATCGCAGAGCTTCTCCGATATCGAGTTCACGACGGGAGTTTCGCTGTATTGCATATTATCGTCAAAAACTTCAAGATACTCGTCATGTTCCCCGAGTATCCCGTGCAGGGATGCGAGCAGCATATTATAATCCTCTTCCGTCACCGCTTCGTCCAGCATACCCATTTCGTCACTCTCGCAATCCGGCAACAAACTCCCCTTCAAATAGATTAACGGGATAAATTTCTGCACTTTGGAGAGAAAATCATTTCTTTCTTCCTCTTGCGCGGATTCTAAATACCCGCAAAATTCCTTTGCCACGGCCACAAATTCAATGACCTCCTTGCTGTATCCCACGTGTTGTAAATCGTCCATAACGTTTTTTATTTTCTACCGCGAAATTACCAAATATCTTAGACTATACGTAAAAAGCAGACAAGTTTTTGGTAATTATGGTAAATTTTCCATGTAAAGAAAGTGCGGTTACGTCCATTAGCGAAGTAACCGCACCGAGACTAGCAACAATCTACATTCACTTTTTCCTAGTTGTGACACCGGGAATTCCCTCTCTCCTAATGCTAGCAATCTCTTTAGTTTCACCGTTTCATCTCACGTTCCCTCCGGTGAAATTGTACTATTGATACGCCCCGCGAGAAAAATCGTTTTAGATTTCCAGTTAAAAATAGATAAGAATATACGTGATGATACAAAAATAATTTCTATATTTGTCCCCGCATCCGGAAAGGTGCAGGAGTGGCTGAACTGGCACGCCTGGAAAGCGTGTAAACCTCTAAAGGGTTTCGGGGGTTCGAATCCCCCTCTTTCCGCTGAAATTGAGATGAATGAGAGTTGGAACAAGTGTCTGACTCTCTTTTTTTTCGAGGGATTCGAACGAAGGGACGGCGGGGTTCGTAACGCGTTCTCGAGGAACATTGTTCCGAGTCATCCCCCTCTTTGACATCCCCTTCCCCAACCTTACAAGTGCTGCTCTTTCGAGGCATAAACCTATCATGAACGCAGATTTACGTCTATGATACGTTCATGGTACGTTCATGATACGTTCATGAGGTTGCGAAGGGGTAGGGTAAGGGGAGTACAAGGGGCGTGGGGAGAGGTTTTATTTTAGAATGATTCGTTGATTTTGGTGTTTTGTATATTTTTTATATTTTTGAAGCCGTCAATGTTGCTGGTTTGTGCAACTTTTTTGGCGTATTTAAACGTTATGCGAAAATGATGATAGCAGAGAAAATACTTCGTATGTTTGGTGAAACAGAAGAGAAAGCTTTTCGGTTGCTATACGATACGTATTATAAAACGTTGGTGCTTTTCGCGAATCAAGTGGTGAATGATAAGGAGGTGGCGAAAGATATCGTGCAGGATTATTTGGCTAAATTCTGGGTCACGAAGCCTTACAAGACATTGAAATCCGGTTTGGATAAGTATATTTTTCAAGCGGTTAAATTTTCAGCTATAACTTATTTGAAAGAAGCGCGGCGAAAAGAGGATTTTTACCAATCTTTTTCCCGGGAAGTGATGTCTGAAGAAGACACGATACAACTGGAGGAGCAGGTAGATATTATCAAGGTCGTTTATCAAATGATTGATTTGTTACCCGCGGAGCGGCGTCAAGTGTTTATGATGGTTTTTGTTGATGGTATGTCTTACCAAGAAGTGGCGGAGCGGTTGGAAATCTCTAAGAATACCGTGAAAACCCAGTTGTCAAGGGCATTGAAATTCCTTCGTAAGGAGATGAAAGATAATGATATACCTTTCCTTTTTATTTTTCTGGTAAAAAAATAATTTGTTGCTTGTCACCCTTTAGGTACTTTTTATAGATTTTAATATGGATAGGGAATGCGTGATGGCATTTCCACGTATGTAAGTGTATAATAGTAAAATGAGAGAAATGAAAGCAATAGTTTTTTTGGAGTTATTGATATTTTTATTGCCTTTAGGGCTTATTGCCCAAGAGGAGATGAAGAAAGGGCAATCTAGCGAAGTCGCGATATTAAAACCTCAAGAGTTGCCCCGCGATTGGCATTGGGGATGTATGGAGGTCGATACGGTTTCCGGGGCGGATATATATAGGGCTTACGATTACCTGAAAGGACGGGAACCCAAGGCGAGAACCGTTGTGGCTATTATTGATGCCGGGGGAGATGTGACGCACCGGGATTTGAAAGATCGGCTTTGGGTGAATCGGAAAGAAATACCCGGGAACGGTATTGATGATGACAATAACGGGTTCGTGGATGACGTTCATGGTTGGAATTTTTTGGGTTTACCCGATGGAAGTGATGTCCCCGGAACCGTGGCGGCGGATTGGGAATTTTTGCGTTTATGCGATAAGTTTGCGAATGTTGATACAATGAAGCTTTCGAGGAAGGAAAAGGCGGAGTATCGTTATTTTGTCGAGTTGGTTATGCCTTTTTCTACTTTGCGTTTGTATCCGGATTCATCGAAAATTTATCGAAAGAAGGTTGAGGTTATGCACGAGAGGCAGAAAATGCGCGAATCCGTGGGTGATGATTTGAATAGTTTGAAGATACGTTGTTACGGAAATAATAATTTGCTTGGGGCAAACGCAATGCACGGGACGCATGTAGGTGGAATCGTGGGTGCGAAACCGACCGATGAATCGGGTGCGAACGGGATAGCGGATGTAGAGCTGATGTTCGTACGAATGCTCGGGAAAGGTGACGAGCAGGATAAGGATGTGGCATCGGCTATTTATTATGCTGTGGATAATGGAGCTCGGGTGATTAATATGAGTATTAATAAATTCTTTTCCCCGAACAAGAAGCTGGTGTATAAAGCTATGCGTTATGCCGAGAGTAAAGGGGTATTGATAGTGAAAGCTGCCGGGAATGATAGTTTTCCGTTAGATGAATATCCTGGTTATCCGAATAAATTTTTAAGCCGGAAGAAAACGTTACGGAATTTTATTTGTGTCGGTTCGATAGGTCCATATGGGGAGGTTTCCCGTTTCAGTAATTACGGGAAAATCAGTGTTGATCTTTTCGCACCCGGTGAACATATATATTCTACCGTATTGAATAATCAGTATAAAGAGTTTTCCGGAACCAGTATGGCGGCTCCCGTGGTTACCGGGGTGGCGGCTTTAATATGGAATTATTTCCCGGAATTGACTGCGGAACAAGTAAAACAGGCGATTTTGCAAGGTGTGGAGTCGTGGAAAGGGCGTCGTGTTGATTTGCCTCGTGCTTTTGGAGGAAGGAAGAGCGTGGCAAAAGTGGTGAATTTCGAAGAATTGTGTGTTACGGGGGGCGTTTTGAATGCATTGCAGGCAGTGAAGATTGCCGAACGTATGGCGGGAGAATAATTTTTTCATGGAACAATTCTAAATACAAAAACGAGATTCAATAAAATGGATCTCGTTTTTTCTTTCTTGTCCATATACAAAATAATAAGACTTCTTTATTGAATATCAGCCAGAAGACCTTTATTGGGCTTCTGGCTGTATATGGTTGTGAATCCTCCATCAGAATGGATTGAGGAACAACACCCGACAAGCACCCGACAAGTTCTGTTGCAATACAAACTTTGATTCGTGTATTGGCAGAACGGCAATTATCAATTAAAGACATGCTTGCGGTCATGAATTTAAAAGACCGAGAGAACTTTATAGCAAATTATCTGAATCCTGCCATGAAAGAGGGTTTTGTTGTGATGCTCTACCCTAATAATCCTAAACATCCAAGGCAAAGATATCTGTTAACGGTAAAAGGATTGGCGGTTTATAATTCTTTGCCAAGTGATTCTTGATAGATTTTAGATTTATGATTTACGATTTTGGATTGAGTTTCATGCTTTGAGTTTGGCTATGATTTTTCGTTCCATTTCTATTCCCTCGTGTTAGTAATTGTGTTATTCTTCCATCAAAGATACATTTTTTCGATGATATAACTTGATTCCTGTTTTTTCTTGCAAAAATATTTGCTCTGCTGTCACCCTTTTGTCTTTTTTTGTAGATTATATATAAAAAGCGAACGTGAATGAGAGAAATTGAAGATATATTGGTTGATTATTTCGGGGGTGAGGAATTGTCCGCGAGTGATTCGGCGAAGCTTGAGAAGTGGCTTCAGCAAGGGGATGGTGCGAGGATTGTTCAAGTATTGGACGGAATGCGAGTGGGAAAAACGTTGCAGGAAGAGTTGGAGCGGGATGCCGAGGCGGGAATGGAGGCTATCCGACGTAGGTGGAGAAGGAGGAATCGGCGGCGTAATTTGTGGTATGGCGGGGCTGTGGCTGCCGTGGCGTTGCTCCTGATCGGTTTGACGTTCTTGTTTAAAAGTCCCGTGGTGGTGGAGAGGGCGAATACCTTTGCCGATGATTGTACTTTGGTGACGTTGAAACTGGATAACGGGAAGGTCCTTCCGTTGCGTGCGGGGCAAATAAATGAGGTGATCGTGAAGGATAGTTTCTTGCGTATAGAGAATGATAATAGCACGTTGATATGCACGAATGATGGTGGCAAGGAGGAGAATGAGGAGGTGGCGTACCACACGATCACGGTTCCCGCGGGAGCGGAGTACCGGGTGCTTTTGGCGGATGGGACAACGGTTCATTTGAATGCGGATTCGGAGTTTCGCTTCCCGGAGGCGTTTTCAGGGAAAAATCGGGAAGTGTATTTGAAGGGGGAAGGTTATTTCGAGGTAGCTAAAGATTCGGCAAAGCGGTTTATCGTGCATGCGTTGAACATGGATGCGACGGTGTTGGGGACTTCTTTTAATATTAAGGCTTACCCGGAGCAGGATGATATTATCGCTACGTTGGAGGAAGGGCGTTTGCAAGTGGATTGTGACCATGATCAACGTTTTGAGTTGCAGGCGGGGCATCAGGTGGTGTTTAGCAGGGTGACGGGGAATGCGGAGAAAAAGAGTGTGACGACGATGTATTATACTTCGTGGAAAGATGGATTCTATTGCTTTAACGGGGAGGTTTTGGAAAATATCATGGACGTGCTGGCGAAGTGGTATGGTTTGGAGGTGTTTTATATGGATGAAGCATTGAAGAACAATAAGTTTTCGGGACGATTGAAGCGGTATGATGATTTTCTTTATTTATTGGATAAGTTTGAAGAAACTGGAAATGTTGAATTTATAATAAAGGATAAAGTAATCACGGTAAAAAGAAAAACAGGTTGGAAATAAAGGTTCCAACCTGATAACCATATACTTTCTTGATTTTGGAACGGTCAAAAAGTATATTTTTACTTACTAACAAACAAAAATATGGAGAAAAATCGAATGTGTGTCAATCTTAGGCGATTGATTTTGTATCGTAAGATGTTAATTAACATGAAATTGTTGAGTGTATTGATGTTTGGTTTTTGTATGACGGTTCATGCAACAACCTTGTCACAGGAGGCAAAGGTCTCTTTACATGTGGAAGAAGCTTCTTTGAACGATGTGTTACAAGAAGTGAGTAAACAAGTTGCTTGCGATTTTCTTTATGACTTGAATTTAATGGAAGGGAAAGTTGTGAAGAATTTGGACGTGAAGGATAAGGAGTTTTTGGTTTTTCTGAGCGATCTGTTACCTCGTTACGGTCTGATGTATTCTTATGACAACAATATTGTTGTTATTAAGGTAAAAGAGGAGCCCAAGGACGAGAAGAAGATGCTCATCATCAGGGGAAAGGTCACGGACGAGAAAAAAGCTCCGCTTCCCGGGGTGACGGTAGTGTTGAAGGGAACGAGCCGGGGAACGGCAACGGACATGGAGGGAAGATATACTCTGCCTGTGCCGAAAGCGGATGTTATCGAGGTGATATTCTCTTTTTTGGGAATGGAAACGCAGACCGTGGCGTACACCGGGAAGGATACGATCAACGTGGTAATGAAAGAGTCGTCGAATCAATTGGATGAAGTTGTCGTGGTGAACACGGGGTACGAGCAGGTGGATAAGCGTAAATTGACGAGCGCTATTACCTCGATTAAAGCAGATGATATTCGGGTTCCCGGGTTGAACACGATTGATATGATGCTGGAAGGACACGTGCCGGGTATGATGTTCCTGCAGAATTCCGGACAGTTGGGAGCCGCACCGCGGTTGAGAATCCGGGGAACTTCCACGCTGTTGGGAAACCAGGAACCGTTGTGGGTGGTTGACGGTATAGTCCGAACCGATCCGGTGGACGTGGACCCGACACAGTTGAACGATTTGGACTTCGTGAACTTGTTAGGTAACGCGATTTCAGGGTTGGACCCGGAGAGTATCGAACAGATTGACGTGTTGAAGGATGCTTCGGCTACCGCTATTTACGGGGCTCGTGCCGCGAATGGAGTTATTGTGATCACGACGAAAAAAGGTCGGAAAGGTGCCCCGTCGGTATCTTATGCTTTGTCGGGAACTTTTACAAGACGTCCGCATTATAGCGACCGTAACGTGTATATGATGAATTCCAAGGAGCGAATCGCTTATAGCCGGGAGATGGACGCGGCTTTGTTGGAGTTCCCTTCTTTTAATAGTTGGGTAGGTTATGAAGGTGTTATGCGGGATTATTACCAGAATCGTATCGATTTCAATGAAATGAACCGACAGATTGGTTATTTGGAACAATTGAACACGGATTGGTTCGGTTTATTGGGACAGAATTCTTTCTCTCACAAGCACACGATCGGTGTATCCGGTGGTGGTGAAAACGTGACCTATTATGCTTCTATCGGTTACAATGATGCCAAAGGGACCACGAAACGGGAGGCGAATAAAAGCTATACGGCAAACATGAGTATGTCGGCTCATTTTAATCGATTCTCGGTTCAGGCGGGCATGGACGCTAATGCGCAGGAAAGGGAATATACGCCTACCGAGGTGAACGTGATGAATTATGCTTATCATACTAGCCGTGCAGTACCTGCCACGACCCCGGATGGTTCTTATTGGTTTTATAAAAAAGGTGACTATGCCGGTTCTTATTTTAATATCTTGAACGAGGTGGAGAATAGCTCGTACGATATCAATCAATATTCGTTCAATTTTAACACGACAGTGGGTTACCAGATTATTGATCCCTTGAACTTAAGTGCGACGCTGGCTTATGGTTTTTCGAATTCCGATCAAGAAACTTGGTATGGTGAAAAATCTTATTATATAGGGGATTTGCGTCATGAAGTAGGGACTACCACGGATAGTAGAACGAGTAATCTTTGCCCAATGGGTGGTGAAATTAAGAAACAAAGCGATCAGAAACATAACTATATGTTACGTTTGCAGTTGAGTTACGCTCAAACTTTTCAAGAGAACCACAATTTAAGTGCTATGGCGGGTTTTGAAGTTTCTTCGTCAGAATCGGATCAATTCAAGCATACCCAGAGAGGGTATATGCGTGATCGGGGGGGGATTGTTGCTAAACTTGATAATATAAAAGAATATGACAGTTTTGTAAAATGGATGAATAATAATCCTTCCACTCGCAAGTCGTCGAAATCGAATTTGTTGTCCGGGTACGGGAGCGTGTCTTACGCGTATAAAATGTGGTACGTGTTGAATGCCAATATTCGTTTCGACCAATCCAATCAATTCGGTAGCAGGGCTAACGAAAAGCTTGCCCCGATCTGGTCGTTCTCCGGTCGATGGAATGTTAAGGAAAATATTTTGGAAGGGGCGGATTGGATCAATGAACTTTCTCTCTTGGCTTCTTATGGTTATCAAGGGAATATGTTACCCACTGAGAGTTCAAGGCTGGTCGTTTCGAAAGAGGGGTCGACCAATGCCGGGGGTGAACTTTATGCCAAAATTGTGACCTATCCGAATCCCGATTTGAAATGGGAAAAAACTTCTTCCACCAACGTGTCATTGACATTTTCGCTCTTTAAAAGGAAATTGAACGGTACGGTGTCTTATTTCTACAAAAAGACCAAAGAGGCCTTCTTGACGAAGACTATTTCAACCGTGAACGGACGGTCGTCATACACGATGAACAAGGGAACCGTGGAGAACAAGGGTACGGAAATTTCCTTGAGAATTGTGCCGCTTGATTTCCGTTCAACCGGAAACGTTCGGGGATTTCATTGGTCGATTGATCCTCAGCTCGGCTCGGTGTTGAATCAATTGCTTAACAAAAAGAAAGTGAAAGACAATTCTTTACAGAATAGACCGACTTACGATAAATATTTGAATGGAAGCGTGCTTATCGTGGGGCGCCCGGTGAATACGTTTTATTCTTATCGTTTTGCCGGTTTGAGTGAACGGGATGGTCGACCGATGTTCTATAATACCGGTTCGATGGTGAATGGAGAAACAGAAAAAGGTTGCTACGTGGATGCTAATGGTCTGCCCTTGTTTGATATTAACGAGGAAACGAAAAAGAACGCGGTGGACTTGAGGGAAAAATATCGCGATATGGAACGGGAGGACGTGTTTATGGAAGTGATGGAACATTCAGGAACTCGCGTACCGACAATTCAAGGTGGAATCAGTAATACTTTTTCTTACAAAGGGGTCACGTTATCATTTAATTTGACGTATAGTCTAGGATCAAAGGTTCGCCTTTTGCAAATGTATCCTAATATGAATAAAATAAATAGGTCGATAGCCCCAATTCCAACCGAGAATGTACGCAAAGAGTTTTCCGATCGTTGGCGTCAGCCCGGTGACGAGAGATACACGAATATTCCCGGGATATTATCAGGGATTCAGTTTGATCGTTCGCTATACGAGCCTTGGTGTAATAATAATGATTACAAGTTTGCGGATAATATCTGGCAAATGTATGACAATTCGAATATTCGGGTTGCAAGTGGAAATTTCTTGAAGATGCAATCGCTTTCTTTGCGTTACCAGTTTACGGATGGTTTTTGTCGGAAATTATTTATGAAATCGGCTTATATCGGTTTTGCTTGCACGAATCTGTTTATGATTTGTGACAAGAAGCTGAAAGGACAGGATCCTGCCACGCAGTCGGGAAGTGCTCCTCAGTTGAACATGTCATTGCGTCCGACGTTCTCGTTTAATTTGAATGTTTCATTTTAGTTGATGATTATGAAGAAGATTTTATATTTAATTGTATTTCTGGTATTCGGATGGTCTTGTAGTGACTTTCTGGAAGAGGATGCACAAAATTTGACTTATGTGAATTCGCTCAATGATTTGGACCAGTTGTTGATTGGAGAAGGGTACGCGATAGCATCTTTTGACGAGTGCAGCAATTGGAATGGTTCGGTACCTGCTTGGATGCATCTTTTGGATGATGATCTGCAATATGATGGAGTGGGACTAATGGGGCAAGGTGATCATATGTCATGTTCTGCAATTTACGCTTGGCAAAGAGATCCTTGGAGAGGTGGTTTAACAGATGATAACCGCGGTTCCACGGATAATCTGGCGTGGAGTGAATTGTATCGGCATATCAACGCGTTGAATATTATGCTGTATGAGGCGGAAGAGTTCAAGGATGAACCTGATTATAATCGAATTAAAGGAGAGGCAATGTTTTTGCGTGCCACGTATTACTGGTGGTTGCTCAATATCTATTCGAGGGCTTATGACGTGAAGACAGCGGATAAAGATCCGGGAGTGCCTTTAAAGTTGAGTCCCTACGTGGAGGATTACGAGGAGGAGGGCGGATTTTCCAGGGCTAGCGTTGCCGAGGTGTACAAGCAGATTGTTGCCGATTTGAAAAATGCCGTTCAATGGCTTTCCGGATACGGGAGAAAGTCTGTTTATCGTGCGTCAATGGAGGCTGCCCGCTTGTTTTTAAGCCGAGTTTATTTGCACATGGAGAATTACGAGGGTGTGATTAACGAGTGTGATACGTTATTGCAAGATAATGTTTATCGGTTGGATGATTATACTTTAATCGAGAGTGCTTCACAAAGTCTGATAACGAGTCATTCGCCGGAAGTAATATTTTCTCAAGGAGGTTATCGGTTACGGTATTTTTTTGGTTCAGGTACCATAAGAGGAGATGAAATCGTGTGGGATGCTGATCCTGGGGATAACCTGTTTAGTCCATTTTATGGTGTTTCTGATGATTTGGTAGATGCTTTTAATGACAATCGTTTAGTGCCGGACCAGTCACAGGGTAATGATTTCCGTTATATGGTGGGGATGGCTAAGATACAAGTTGTTTCTTGGAGTGGGTGGTTTCCTGTAATGATACCATATTTATTACCAGCCAAGTTAAAAAAATGGGATGATGGTGGAATATCCGATGTTTTTACATTACGTTTGGCAGAAGCTTATCTGAATAAAGCGGAGGCGTTGGCAGCCGTGGGACGTGAGGATGAGGCTAATCAATTGTGGCAGGAATTACGTCGGTATCGAATAGCGGAACCGGAAGCTGTTGCGCTACATGGGGAGAATTTGATGACGGCTATTCGCGCGGAGCGTAGGTTGGAATTTAATTTTGAAGGATTCCGGTGGTTGGATTTACGTCGATATGCCGTGAATAGCAAGTATCCGCAAAAGAAGGAAATAACTCATAGTTGGCTTGATGAAACTTATGTTTTAGCTCCCTATGGAGAAGATCCGGCTTGGGTGTTTCCTATTCCGGCCGAAGAACATCGTTTGAATAGTCGACTGGAACTCAATGAAGAACGTGAAGAAAGAAAAGCGGTAAAATAGAATTAATATTAGATTATGAAGATATTGAATTATTTGTTATTAGGTGTTGCGTTGTGCTTTGCGGCATGCAATGATGATGATGAAAATTTATCTCCCACGGGAGAAACGAATTGGTTTGTCTTGGAAGATTCGGATGACGAATTAGGACATTTGGCTTATGAGATTTACAAGGAAACGGGTGTTACTATTTTTTATAACGATACAATTGCCAAAGTTCAACGCGGGGTGAATTCACTGGGAGAACCGATGTATCGTTACGAGGTTTTGGGGATTAATTATAATGTAAACTCTCATTATAATTACATGTATCCGTTACTTACGGAACGGGATAAGATAAAGCAAGGGATGGAATTTTTACGTGATGAAGTGATACCGGGATTGCTGAATGGAGCTTCTCCTTGTAGTTTCTTGTTGGTTGATTCTTTAATAAATAAAAGTAATGTTAATGAGAATACACTTTATTTGAAAGATGTATTTAAAGCAAGAAGAACAACTTGTGTTGCTTTGTATGAGAAGAAGGAGACAGAAATAGATAAAAAGAGTTTGGGCGCAACTGTATTGGCGGAAGAGTATGCGGCTTACATGAATGGGATGGAGTCTGATAATCTGACAGTTTTTTGTTCTTTTTCCGTGGGGAAAGTAGATAAGGTAATGAATAAACCGTTGTATGAAGTGTCCATGAAAGAAACGAATAAAGATACGGATTGGGATGAAGATTGTCGTAAATTCGGTTTTTTGTCGTATGATAAAGGAAAGAAATTTACAGTAAATAAAAAGACCGGTAAACTAACAGAATATACTTGTCCTACGGTAATTCAGGATATTGCCGATTACGTGAAAGAAGTGTTGCTGGGAGATGATGCGGCGTTTGAAGAGAAGTATGGTGAGTTTAAATTGTGTGTCGAGAAATACAAATTGATGAAATCGATTGTATCGGAATTGCAGGAAACACTTGGGAAACGGTCGGATTTATGATAAGATATGGAGTGATTTTGGGGATTTTATTTTGGGCGGGATGTACTGCACCGGGTACCTGTCGGATGGAATTGACGGCAGAGATTAAAGGATGTAAATACGGAACGGCACTTCTTGTAAGTGCCGATTCCGCCCGAAATGTTCTTTTTTCTTCCGAGATAGATGATGGAAAAATCTCGTTGAAAGGAAATTTGCCGGAACCGGGAGAGTATATATTGAAAATAAATCACTGGGAACATCCTTTGCTATTGGATGAGGGGAAGACGAAGGTTGTTATTGATATTATTAATGAAAGGGTAAACTTGACGGAGGGGAAAGTAAGGGAGATGAATCTGTTGCTCGAGAAATGGATGGAGGAGAAGTACAAGCCGGAAGAGGAACGAATCGGACGGGAGTATAGGGAGGCGCGGAAACATCCGGAAGATAAAGTTAATTTGGACGAAAAAACAATTGAGTATTTCGGGTTGGAAAGAGTAAAATACGGTGTTGTTCGTGATTTTATACAAGCGTATCCTGATTGTATTTTCTCGGTATATCAGGCATTGGGTATGCTGAATAGGGATTACGAGCGAGGGATGGAAATGTACGCGTTGCTTTCGCCAGAAATGCAGCAGTTGACATTGGGTAAACGATTGTATGCAGAAACGCAGGTATTTGCTGGTTTAGCTTTGGGACGTGAAGTTTCCCCGATCGAGGTGGAAACTGAAGAAGGAAAAACAGAGGTGATAGAACGTTTTCCGGGGATATGGGTGCTTGATTTTTGGGCATCTTGGTGTGCACCTTGTCGCGAAGAAATGGCTTATTTGAAAGAGATGTATCCGGAAGTGCATAAATTCGGGGTAAATATGATTAGTATTTCCATGGATGATAAGGTCGAGGCTTGGAAGAAAGCGTGTGTGGAGGAACAGATTCCTTGGAAAAGCGTGCGGAATATATACGGTTTTAAGAAAGGAAAAGGTGTTCGAGAGCAGTTTAAATTTAATAGTATACCATATATTTTATTGATAAAAGATGGTCGTATCGTTGCTCGTAATTTGAGAAATTGGCAGTTGAAAAAGAAAATCATGGAGTTGTTACAAGAATAGTACGAGATGAGAGTATATTTTATTTGTAGTATATTATTGTTTGTTTGTTGGTTGATGCCATGCATACTTTTCGCGCAAGAAGATGAACGGTTTGCTGAAATGGCAAAGAATTATCAACAGGTGATTGATGCGAATGATATTGCCGGTTTTGAGGAGGCTTTGAGTGCCGCACATGCTCAAACAGAGAAATTAATGAATACTCTTCCGAAAAATGACACTAGGGGTATGCGGATTAGAGAGATAAAAGAGGTTTTTGCGTATGCTTGTGATTTCTTGAGAAAACGAAGGGCGGAGCGAACTGTTGTACATGGTGTACTAGAGCGTTTGTATCCGGGGTTTGATTTGGATAGTCCGGATTTGGAGTTGTTGCCGCAAGAGATGCTGGTGGAGTTGATAGATGATTATTTGGAGGTGTATAATGTGGTTCGAATGAATTTGAGTGGTTGTTCATACGTGTTATTTAACGTGAAAAGTGAGAAAATACGTAATGCTTACGTGTTGCCCTTTTTGAGGAGAACATTCGAACAAGAGGGATACGGGAAGAAAGTGGCTGAGATTTGCGAGAATGTGCGCTGGTGTTCCAAGACTCCGGAAACCGTGAAAGAGGTGGAAGCGTTGGTGGAGCAATACCGTCCGCTTCAAGCGGGGGCTGCCGCTCCTGAATTCGTGTTGGAAAACCGAAAGGGGGAGAGCGTGAAACTCTCTGGTTTCAAGGGTAAACATGTGTTTATAGGAGTCTTTTCGGCAGGAATGGAGGAGAACGAGGCAATAAGTCGGTTCATGGATTTACCCGATGAATATAATAATACCGATCGGTTCGTGTACCTCTGTGTTTGTTTGGGGAAAGCGGATGCACGGGAGGCGTGGAGAAAACAGGTGGATGAAAAGGCGGGTAAAGTAGACTTTCTTTTCTGTGATGTGGAAAGATGTTCTTTCGTGCGGGATTATTGTATATCCCGGTTGCCTCGTTACGTGTTTGTCAACAAGGATGGTTCTTTGAGAGATGCCTGGTATATAGCTCCGGGGATGCCCGAGTTTTCTCATCAATTTGGAGATAAGAAAACTCTGAATTTGCTCGATATGTTGAAGTAAAATAGAATTTGTTTGATTATGAGATTAGTGATAATAGCTATACTGTTGTATTGCGCGTGGGGATGCTCAGAAGCCGGGGGATATTGTTTTACGATGAAAGGGCGTGTACCGGGTATGAAGTATGGGACGGTGTTTATTCGCGCGAATGATTCCGAATCACGTGTTTTGGCATCTGCGGATTTGGATAATTATGAGTTCATTTTGAAAGGGGAGTTGGAGGAACCGGGATGTTATGTTTTGCAGGTGAATGATAAGAAGATGACGGTTCTATTGGACGGACAAGAGTTGGTCGCAGAATTTCTTGAAGGAACTCATTTGAAGAATTTGAAAGGTTCGCCCGCCCAAGACTGTTTCAAGAAATATGAAATGGAGATGGAAAAAAAAGCAAGCGAGATGCAGAAAAAGCAAGTAAGCGAGATGTTGGAAAAGCAAGCAAGCGAGATGTCGGAAAAGAATGTTAGCATGGAAAATATATTTTCGTTTGAAGCTGAAGATGAACTTCAACAGTTGAGGTTTAAGGAAACTTGTATTTTTATAGAGGAGAATCCGGATAATATAGCTTCTGCCCATATTGCATTGATGGAGATGAAGAACGATTACGATAAGGGTATAAAGATGTATGAATTGTTGTCGGAGAGAGTGAAGCGGTTGGAGATAGGCAAGGCGTTGAAACGGAAATTGGAGCGGGTGGAAAGTGTGGCTAACGGGAAGAAATTTCCCGAAATAGAAGTGTGTTCGATAGCAGGAGATTCGTTGACATTGAAGGATTGGGGCGGAAGCGTGTACGTGATTGATTTTTGGGCATCTTGGTGCGGTCCCTGTCGGGAGGAGCTTCAATATTTGAAGACGTTGTATAAAGAATTGGAGGGGAAAGGCGTGAAGTTCGTGAGTGTGTCGTTGGATAATTCGCCGAAGGCTTGGGCTCGAGCCAATGCGGAAGAGAAGTTGGAGTGGTTAAGTGTTCGTAACCGGTACGGGTTTGATTTGGAACGAGGAATATGTAAAGCTTTGGATATTAGAAGTATTCCTTTTATTGTGGTACTAGATAAAGATGGAACTGTCGCGGGGAAATCTTTGCGTCGAGAAGTTTTGCGGAATAAATTGTTGGAGATGTTAAAATAATGAGTATGAGAAGTGTAGTATGCTGTATAGTAGCGTGTTTGGTGCTACTACAAGGGGAGTTGCATGCCCAAACATCTTACCCGGAAATAAAGAAGATTTACGAGAATGTGGACGGGACGCTTTCAATAGACAGCTATATGCAGGCGTTGAAAGGGATGGATGCCCGGGCTAACGAACTTGTGCGTGGGATTGATGATACCCAAGAGAGAGGGCAAGCCACGTTGTTGTGGCACGCGTACCAGCGGGAAAATATTTTTCGGTATTGGGAGGCGATTGGTGGGAGACCTGCAGATTTGCAAAAATTGCGCCCCTGTCAATTGAGTACGGATCCGGATGTTCCCGAGTTGGAATTGTTGTCACCGGGGGATTTGAAGAACGTGTTGGATTGGTATTTCCGGGTGAATAAGGGGAGTACAAGTTATACGCGTATGAAGGAGTGCTTGTATGGCATCAAGAGTGAAAAAGTGCGTCAGATTTACGCGTTCGGATTGTTGGAGCGGGAGTTGCAAGTGAATGGGATGAGTAAAGATCTGGAGCCTGTATTTGAAGTTTTCAGATGTTGTATGAAAAACCGGGAAATTGTGGAGCGGGTGAATGAATTGGAGAAGATGTACACTCCTGTTCGGGAAAATGCGATCGCACCCGAAATCGTGTTGCCGGATGA
Source organism: uncultured Butyricimonas sp. (assembly GCF_959596855.1). Taxonomy (NCBI): domain Bacteria; kingdom Pseudomonadati; phylum Bacteroidota; class Bacteroidia; order Bacteroidales; family Odoribacteraceae; genus Butyricimonas; species uncultured Butyricimonas sp. Next base: position 53,146 of record NZ_CAUFYA010000024.1, on the reverse strand, counting down.
CAAGGGAAATACGTTTCGATTGACGGACTTTCAGGAAAAATGTGTGTTTATTTGCGTGTGGGCGTTGGATAGCGTGAATGGTGCTGATGAGTTGGATACGTTTGCTGAAGCGAAAAAAGTGAATGAAAAATGGGGAGAGGGCGGTATCGAGTTCGTGAATATTGCCGTGGGCGCGAGTGAAGATATGGACAAATGGAGAAAAATATTGACGGGGAAAAAACCAACGGGGTGGATGATAAACTTGTTTTGTGACAAGACTAAAAGTGCTTTCATGAAAGATTACGTGATAGGGGCTCTTCCGCGTTATATTTTCGTGGAAGTAGACGGTGTATTGCGCTCCGGGTGGTTTATTTCTCCCGTTAATCAGTCGTTGTTTAAACGGGTGTTCGTGAAAAGTCTTTTGTTCTACAAACGAGTTGGAATATAGGATGTTATTTTAATGATAGATGTTTGTTTTTATGTTATCACAATGTTTAATTTTAAATTTTTAAAAATGAAAAATTGTTTTGTATTAGCAATGTTACTGTCCTTGCTTATTCCTTCCGCGGGAGAGAGTTATGCAGGGGAGTTGTTCAAAAAAAAGAAGAAAAAAGAAGCAACAGAGGAGGTGAAACAACCTGTTGTCAAGAAGAAGAATAAATACGAAACTTTGATGAAAAGCCCGGGAATCGTTACCGCGAAAGGTGATTTTTTGACGATTCACAAAGTGGGACAGAAGATTTATCTGGAGTATCCTTTGAAATATGTGAATCGTGAAATATTAGTGGGAGGAACCGTGTCCGCTACTTCGGAGCCTTCATTACTTAACGTGGGTTATAAATACAATGATCCTAAGCTCTATCGCGTGATTAAAAAAGATTCTGCAATTGTTTTCAATAAACCCAATTTGGCGGCTACCGCGGGAGAAGATAAACCTTGGGTAAAGAAGGCCATGGAAAAGAATTATATCGATATACCGGCAAAATCGTTCTCGATTCATTCGTATAACTCGGATAGTTCTGCCGTGGTAATTGACGTGACTTCCTTTATAAAGGAGGATAAAGAACTTGCCCCGAAAGTTAGCGGTGGAATGATAACTTCATCTCCAGTTTCAAGTAAATTTTCTTTTGAAGGTATAAAAGCATTTGAAGATAATGCATCTGTGGAAGTTTCTCAGCCGGTAGAGGCTTATATCGCAACATTATTTGGCAAAATAGATTTTGGACAGGTGTCGACTCGTTCGGTGATTACTTTCCTTTTGTTGCCGGAGGCTAAAATGAGACCTCGCATTCAGGATTCCCGTGTCGGAGTTTTTTTCACGGTGAACTCTGCAAGTGATAGAATGCAGTTGCCTATTCGGAAAATATCTCAACAAAAAGACGGATTTGATACTTATATTTTGTCGAACCGTTGGCGTTTGGAACCCAAAGATATGGAAGCTTGGAAGCGCGGAGAGCTTGTTGAACCAGTGAAGCCGATCGTGTGGTATGTGGATGATGTTTTTCCTGACGAGTGGAAAGGTCCGATTAAAGAGGGAATTTTGATTTGGAATAAGGCTTTCGAGAAGATAGGTTTCAAAAACGTGATGGTTGCAAAAGATTTCCCGAAGGATGATCCTAATTTCGATCCGGATAACTTGAAATACACGTGTATCCGTTATTGCCCGAATGCAGTGGCAAATGCCATGGGACCGTCGTGGGTAGACCCGACAACCGGAGAGATTATCAATGCTTCCGTGATTGTATACAATAATATTGTAGAGTTGATTAATAACTGGCGTTTTGTTCAAACCGCGCAACTTGATCCTCGCGTTCGTGCCTCTAAGATGCCGAAAGATGTTCTTGACGAGTCTATCGTTTATGTTATTTCTCACGAGATCGGGCATACTTTGGGGTTGATGCACAATATGTCAGCTTCTGCTTCAATTCCTGTGGATTCGTTGCGTTCCGCTTCTTTCACTCAAAAATACGGGACAACTTCTTCTATCATGGATTACGCTCGTTTCAATTATGTAGCGCAACCGGGAGATAAAGGAGTGAAATTGACACCTCCCGAACTTGGTGTGTATGATTATTACGTGATTAAGTGGTTGTATTCTCCTGTTCCGGAAGCGAAGGATATGTGGGAGGAAGCCGAGATTACACAAAAATGGCTTGACGAGAAGGCTGGAGATCCTCTTTATCGTTACGGTCGTCAGCAATTGATGTTTCGTATCGACCCGAGTGCATTGGAAGAAGATTTGGGTGATGATCCGTTGAAAGCAAGTACCTACGGGATCAAGAATTTGAAATATATCTTGAGCCATTTGAACGAGTGGATTGAAGATGATGTGGATTACACTCATAGAATGCAACTTTACAAAGCTATTCAGTCGCAGTATACGCGTTATTTGTTGAATGTGCTGTATCAGGTTGGTGGTGTGCATTTGACACAAGTGAAAGATGGTACGGCTGGTGCGGCTGTGGTATCTGTGCCGCGTGCAAAACAAAAGGAAGCGTTGGCATGGGTGATTAAAGAATTGAGAAATAGTGACTGGATTAATCTTCCCGAATTAATCAATCAAACGGGATTGGCTGTATATCCGTCTGCAAAGATTGTTGCCGGAATTAGTAAGGCTATCGTTGCTAAAGGAGGACATGTAATTTTGTCTTCTCATGTTTCAAAAGAGAAAAATCCTTATACAATTGGTGAATTCTACGACGATTTGTATGCCGGCGTATTTGCTCCCACGATTCAGGGAAGAAAATTAACTGCAGCAGATAGAATAATTCAAGAAAATATTTTCAAGAATATGGCTGCTATCTCTACTAAGTACCTAAGTAATAAAGGAATTCAAAGTTTGAATCCATCTTTGGCAGAAATTGAGGCTTACGAGTTGTGTCCTAAAGGATTGATGGAGGTGCTACATAGTCATTCCCAGAATATTGAGGAAGAATTCGGAATGAACGTTTTGGCACCTGAAGGGTTGCCCGTGCAGTTTGGACAGGGAGCTTCGCCTTTCCAAGGTGAGGTGGAAATTGATGCTATTAACAATAGCTTTGGGTATAATCAGGCCATGTTGAAACGGGTTGTTACTTTGTTGAAGGGTAAGTTAGCATCAGCGAACCGTGATGATAGAGTGCATTATGAAGGTTTGATATCCGTGTTGGAAGAAATGAAGAAAAAGTAATTAGCATTTTATGCTTATTTTATAAGATGAGGAGGTTGTCCCTTTCGGGATAACCTCCTTTTTTGATGATTGATATTGTTTTGTTAGTAAAAAGAAAGCGACCTCGTCGCGAGGTCGCTATGTCAAGGAATCAAACTAAGATCACTTTTTTTGGTGCGTGCTTCAGTGACCGATTGATTAAAAACATTAAATAATCGTAGTGTGCTTTTCGTATCAAGATTACTCACTCCTTGACAAATACAAATATAGTAATTTTTTATTATTCAACAATGGAAATTTCTTTCAGTATATTTGTTGCCCCGGCATAATTGTCTAAAATCCAGAGAACGAAGCGGATATCCACGCAGATACTTTTATTGTAGTCGGGATGAAAATACAGGTCGCCTGCCATGGATTCCCAATTGCCGTCGTAGGCAAGACCGATGATTTCGCCTTTCGCGTTCAGGACGGGGCTGCCGGAGTTGCCTCCCGTGATGTCCAAGTTGCAGGCGAAACTCGTGTATAGTTTGCCGTCTTTATCGGCGTAACGTCCCCAATTCCCCGTGCGGATGGCTGCCAAGGCTTCGGGTGTCAGGTCAAATTCCGGATCGTCTTTCACGTATTTTTCATTGTAGCCGTCGATAGAGGCACGGTAAGAATAGGTGACTCCGTCTTTTGGCGAATAGCCGCCGATGTTGCCGTACGTGATGCGCATGGTGGAGTTGGCATCCGGGGGAAGAGTTTTATCCCGGTTCATTTCGAGCAGGGCTCTCGTGTAGAGTGTGCGTAAGTAAGCATTTTTTTTCTCGTTGTCCCGGATGCCGTCCCGTAGATTTTGATTCGTTTCCCGCGTGATTCGGGAGAGCGAGTACACCGGATCGTTTGCCAACAGTTCGAGATTGAAGTTCTCCAATGCCGCGTACAGGCGCTCTTGGTTTGCCAAGAAAGAGCGGGCGTAAAGTGAATCCGTCAGCCGGGTGTAGTCGCCGTTGTACTCCTGCACGAGGTTCGTGACTTCCGCGGGTAAATGTTCCGGGTTCACGTTCTTCACGTAGAGCGGGAAGAGGGCGGCAAATACTTTTTTGTCCGTCGCCTCGTCGTAGTCTTTGAAGTATTTCTCGCAATAATCCCGGAAACCCTCGCATTGTGTGCTTTTCGGGTCGAGCGTGGTGACCTTTTCCCGGAGCATGGAAGACTCCAACCCCCGTACCCGCATGGCAAGACGCATGATGTCGGCACCGTTGACAATGGCTTCCTTGTAGTAGACGTCCGACGAGATGTAGGGGGCGGTGATGTCGTACGTGTTTTTCAGTTCTTCCAGCAGGTTGCCGTAGCGTGCCAGACGGTCGGGAGCGGCTTTAATCCAGCGGTCAAGGCGTTGTTCCTCTTCTGCTTTCAAGGCTGCCACTTGGTAGCGTTTCACGTATTCGCTTTCCCCGATGGTGAATTTCCACGGGTTGCTGATGGAGAATGCTTTGTAGGCGTACTTGATATTGACTTCAGGATCAGCGTTCATCGCCTCGTTAAGGATGTCGAGTTTTTTGGTTCTTACCTTAATCATGGCGGGATTGGAACGTCCGATTTTTTCGCTAACTCCCCACGAGGGCGTGTAGCGGGAGGTGGTGTACGGGTAGCCCATGATCATGGCGTAATCCCCTTCTTTCACTCCTTTCATGGATACGGGCAGTACATAACGGGGGGTGATGGGGGTGTTTGCCGGGGAGTACTCTGCCGGGTTGCCGTCTTTGTCCCCGTACACGCGGTACATGGTGAAATCACCCTTGTGCTGGGGCCATGTCCAGTTGTCCGTGTCTTTCCCGAAAGCCCCGAAGCACGTGGGGGGAGCGAATACCAGACGTACATCTTTGAATATGCGGTAGAAGTAGAGGTAATATTTATCGCCTTTCATGATCGCGTTGCAGGATACCTCGTAGCCTTCTTTGGCATAACGTTTCTCAAGCATGAAGTTTACTTTTCGCATGGAATAGATGGGGTATTCTCTTTCCGGCGCATGTTTTTTCAGTTCTTCCCGGTACTCGTCAGTGACGTCAATCACCCGGTCGAGGAATAAAACCACTTTGCCGGGCAGGGGGATTTCTTCCGATTGGCTCTTTGCCCAAAAACCGTTCCGCAGGTAATCGTGTTCGAGGGAACTTAGTTTTTGAATATCGTTGTAGGCGCAATGATGATTGGTAATCATCAGTCCCTGTCGGGAGATCATGCTTCCCGTGCAGGTGCCGTAGTCGATGGCAACGATGGCGTCTTTTATCGAGGGTTGTTCCTCGTTGTATATCTGCGAGGCTTTCAGTTTCAGCCCGTGGGATTTCATTGCCTTGTAGTTGGTCTGTGCCATGAGTTGCACGAGCCACATCCCCTCGTCCGCGAACGAAAGAGTGGGGAAGGCAAGGCATAAGACGAGTAACAGACTTTTAATCTGACGTATTGGTGACATGGTGATAATTTTAATGGTTTGAGAAAAATGTAATAGGAGGTGTGTTTTGACACGCCCTCTCGTCCATAAAGTCTGAAAGTCCATAAGGTCGTAAGGTCAAATGTACAAGTAATCCATGAATACATATTGGATATCATCACGTTATTAATCACGGACTTTATAAACTTTAAGAGCCGGAGGCTCGACTTTATGAACTTTATGGACTAGAGGTGTGTCAAAACACACCTCTATTTAATCGACAATCACAGAATCATTCTACGGTCTTTCCCTGTTGTTTGAAACTGAGGGTAGGATCCATATCTTTCACGGTGCCGTCTTTAAAGTGAATTGTCCATTGGGGAGATTGGAGATATTCCCATATCTTTTCGTCGTCAAGGACATCTTTCACGTAGGTAATCCGGATGACGGACATATCGCCGCGGAGTGCTGTTTCGTAAGCAAGGATACCGGGGTTGTTGGAAAGGAAGCTGCCCAAGTAAGGGAGTTGCCGTTGAATCAACGGTTTGTCGATGCCGGGGTAGTCCATTTCGTAAACGGCGGTGGCGACGTTCGCGTCATATTTATCCTTGTTGCCTTTGAACGCGGAAGATGTTTTTGGGAACATGTAATCCAAAAATTCTTGGCGTCCTATCGTGTCTACTTGATCGGATACGCTAGTCAACTCGTAGTTACAAGTGATTTCTTTGACCCCGCCCCCGTGAACCGGCATTTCGAATTTGCGGGTTTCCACGATTCCTTGCAGTTCTTTTTTATCAACGGGTTTGTTCACGTCCATGTACAATATCACTTTCACCGGACAGCCGTATTCGGATACGATACCGTAGAATCCTTCTTTTTCTTTGATGATGTTGCCCAAGAAAGTTATATCCATCCGGTCGAAAAGTTTATCCACTTCCATGGTGACAACTTTCAATTGCTGCACGTTTGCCGGGGGCGTGTTCAGTTTGCGTTTTGTCGGGGTGAACATGCTTTCCTCGACTTTCTCTTTCGTGGTTTCGGTCGGGTCGTAATGAATCACGACGGCGAAGCGGTTCACGTATGTGGTTACCCCGTAAACTCCCGGCACGGTGCGCATCTTGTTCGCGAATGCTTTCGAACTTCCGAAACATTTCACCGTGCGCATTCCGTCCCGTTCGAAGGATTCGAGGCGTTCGATTTTTGCTTCATCTCCCCAACGCTCGTCGATGGTCGGTAATTCCCAATGTTGGGACATCCACAAGGCGAGGAAGAACAAGACGACAACCAGAATTGCCGGAACCCAGCGCAAGCCGGAACGGCGATTGATATTCAGTGATTTCTCCGGGCAGGAAGCGATACATTCCCCGCACAGGGTGCAATCCACGTGTTTGACCACTTTCATGTTCTTCACGTCAATTTGTTGCGGGCATTTCCGGCTGCAAGCGCCGCAATTGGTACACGTCGTTTCGTCTTTCGTGATGCGCAACAAGGGGAATACCTTGCTCTCGTAGTACACGATCTCGTAGATGTAGCATATCACGCAGGCAACTCCCAGCAACCATACCCACGGCATGGATAACCCGATAGCCCCGACGATAAGGGAAAGTACGACCAACACGGCGAAGGTGAGGGTAAATTTGAAAATATTGCTCAACGCTCCCAGCGGGCAAATGTATTTACACCAGAACATATTGATAAACAGGCTGCCGAGGAAGAGCAGGAGCATGGAGATAACGGTCATCCAAGCCGTGATTTCTCCCCTGAATCCGGTTGCCATGGCATAGTAGGGGTCGAAGTTCTTGCAGAAGAGTTCGCTTGTGGTGATAGTCATGTAGAATATCCAGAAGAGGATGATATATTTGAATACCCGCAGTACTTTGTCCGCTACCGAACCCATGGGTATCTCGTATTTAATCTTCATTTTCTTGCGCAGTATGCCCAGCCATTCCGTGATGGTGCCGAGGGGACACACGTACCCGCAAAACAGTTTGCTGAATAGAATGACTCCGACAGCCAATACGATACCTATCATGATTTGCACGATAGACATACTACAGGCGAGTGTGTTTGAATTCAGGAAGGTGGCGAGAGATTCCAGTCCGCCTAGCGGGCAGTAAGCTTCAACATCCGCCGGCTTCCCCCCGAAAAATACTTTCACGATAAATCCGACAATGAGGGCAATCACACCTATTTGTAATACATGCCTCCATAAATTCTTTTTAATTTTGCTCATGACTTTTCTTTAGTTTTATATTATTAGAATGAAAATCCCAACATTATTTTGACCGCTGTCCGGTCGTCGTCCTTGAAACTGCCGCTTAATGCCCTCTTCCACGTGGCATGGGCGTCCGCGTAGAGGTTCATGCCTTTTTCTTTGTTCAGGAAGTAGGTATAGCGGGCTTTCAGTTGTCCCGTGAATTTGTCTGCCGTGATGTAATCAAATTCACGTTGCAGCAGATCGGTGCGCTGTTTGTAAAGGTCTTCTCCCGTGATTTCGTCCGACACGCTCTTTACTTTCAGCATTGTGCCGTCGCCCGTCATGTAGGCAAGTCCGATACCGCAGTCGAACATCCCTTTCTTGAATTGGAAGTTCTTGTTGAAGGCGGCGTACACTTCCGTGTTTTCCCATTTCTGGGAATATTCCACGGGGTAGAGGCGGTATGTGTTTTCCACGTTGAAACCTTTTACTCCCGCGCTGGCGTTCCACAAGTTATCGAGCATCGCCCGATCCCGGTAGAGCGTGTAGCTCACGTCGTAAGTGGTGGCGTCTTGCGTGTTTTTATTTTTCTTCCCGTATTGAGTCCAAGTGGTGTACCCGTCCACGATTTCGGATTTCTGCATATTTTCAAAGCCTTGCGTTTCGTTGAAATGGGCTTCTCCTTTGATCACGTGGTGGAATTTATCCCCGTCAATATCGAGGTGTCCGTTGTACGAGTAAGTGGTTCTTTCCATTTGTCCGCCTCTTTGCCCCTGTACATGATTGATCCAGATGGTTTGGTCGGCTTTCTTCCCCGTGAATTGGTTCAAGAATCTCACTTTCCCGGTTGCCAGTTCGACTTGGGCTGCGCCCCCGTAAATGTTGGTCGTGTAGTTACGGTCTTCCGAGTAGTTGTTTGTCGTGGTGACAGAGGTGTAGAACCACATGCCTTCGAAGTAGAATACTTCGTGATTGATTCCTTCCCCGAAAAGTTTGTTAGTCACTTTCTCTGTCGAGCGTTGGTAGAGGAAGTTGGCTCCCAAGTTGAAATATTTCGATTTATACATGACACCGGGATAGATTTCAAATTCCATGTACGTGTTGGTGTTGCGCACGTCTTTTTTCTTGGAGTTGGAAGCTACTTGATAATGAACGTATCCGCCTACAGCCCAATGTTCGCCAAACGTGGTTCCCACTCCCGCGTCCAGAATATAAGATTCGAGAGTCTGGCGTCCCGGTACGGAGTCGGCAAGAAAGAACGGGGTCGCGTAGGGATCGAGTACGCTCGACCACGATTTGTTTTGCCGATGAATATAATCGAAAGCGAATTTCCCGTAAAAGTAGACTTTGTCGATTTTCCGGTAAGATTCTGCCAATATTTTCGTGCCGAAGGCTGACGTCGGGTCTATCACGTTTCTGAAATCCCCTTTGTCGTATTGAAAACCGATTTCGGCTAACGAGAAGTCTGAGAATCGGTTGAATGTCAATCCGGCGGCATTGTACGAGCTAATCCATGGATTGTCAGCTTTCAAACGCTCCATGTTGTAGATGTTTTTATCCTCTTTCTGGGCAGAGAGCGATAGTGTGCTGCCTAAGAGAAGGCTTAAACCTAAGGTATATATTTTATTGAATTTCATAATGCTTGCGTTTTAGGGTTATGACCTTATCTGTTTTTCCATGTCGGTGTTCCGGATTCCAAATCCAAGGAAGAATTATTGGTGTCTTGATAGACTATTCTTCCGTCCGCGATTTCTTCCACTTTCCGGATGGCAGCCAATCCGCATCCGGCAGCCCCGCCTTCGATAAAGAAGAAGCCGGCGTCCACGCTGGTCGGTATGCGTTTGTTGTTTCTTTCCGCGCTGGTAACGCATTCGATGCCGTCAAGTACCCATTCTTGCGGCACTTTCAGATAGTCCAATCCGGTCGGTTGATCCGGGGCTTTCGTGATATTATCAGGATTTGCCACGTATGCCGCGGCACTTTGTCCTTCTATGCGGAACAATATCATGGCTTTGGCGGTATTGGCGATAGGGAATGCTTTAGTCGTATTCTTTGTTCTCCAAATACACTCCATGTGTTTTACCCCGATGGCGGGTTTTTGTACTTGGCTGGAACTCATGTCAAATTCTTCTGTCCAGAAGGCGTAGTCTGCTTTTGACAGGTCGATGGAATTGGGATGAAGGGCTTTATGATTGATTGCCGAGTAAGCGACGACACATTCTTCGCCGGGTTGCAGGGGATAATCCTTGCCGGTTCCGGGGAATTGCCAAGCCATTTGGTCCAAGGGTAAGAAATCGGGCAGGCTGCCGTTTACCATGAATCTGCTCGGGGAGTTGCTTACCATCGGGGTAACCATTCCGATGCAGATGCTGTCGAGGTAAGCCACTTGGTTCGAATTGTTGTAGATGCACAGGTACGTGTCATACGTGTAATTCTTCCCGTCGTTGCCGATGCATCCGTAGTGATAAAATTCTTTGATAATCAATTGAGCCGAAGTTGCCGCGATGATCTCCATCGGGTAAGGAGTGGCGTTTTGGGATTCCATTTCTTGTGAAAGAACGATATTCTCGAAACGCCCGTTGAAAATGTGGATGACTCCACTTTCATTATCAATGTGTTTGTGTTGGAAACTCGCTTCGTAGAAACCGTATTCCGCGCTAAACGAGGCGATACCATTCGCGTCGCAATTGCTCTTGTATTGCACGCCGTTCGACGTGTTTCGTAAAGTCACCACGATAGGAGTCCTGTCCATGTCGGCAAATTCTTCCGGGAAGTCCAGACTAAGTTGTAGACTCGTGTGTATCTTTTCGTCTTTAAGGCAGCCTGTCATGAAGAATAGTGCCAGAAGGGAGTATATGTATTTTTTCATGGTATTCGGAGTTTAGAATTTTAACTTGAGTTCTGCGCCGAAGCTGATGTCGGAGTTCATTCTCTGGTATTGTCCCGTGGAACGGTAATAACGTTTCGGGGATGAGTTCGTCAAGTTGTTCACGTAGAACGAGAACGTGGTGTGTTTCCCGATTTCTTTCGTCAAGTGCAAATTCATCATGAAATAGGGGTCTAAGTTATCCTGCAACAAGTATTTCGGCTTGGAGCTGAGGATTAGGTTCTGAAATTCGGGCATCTTGGCGTGTTCGTCCGTGAACTCGCGGATATTACCCGCCAAATCCATGTAATGGGTCGGGTTGATGTACTTGTAATGTTGCGAATCCTTGTTCGGGTTACCGGGGACGATGTTGCCGGCTTCGTCTTTCATGTAAATCATGTTTTTCCCGTTGTAACTGAAGGTACGTTTACTGTTGTCTACCCACACGCATTGCATGGTGAGGCTCACGATGAAACGTAACTTGGGTATGTGCGTGATAATCTGTAAATTGGTATTGAAGCGTTGTGCTATCCTTCCGTTATCCACCCCGTTGTCCGTGCCCGCGTAGATTCCGGCGTAGTCGTAGTAGGTGGTGGATTTATCGCGCATCAGCGGACTCTGGTCTGTTCTTTTTTCGTAGCGGTAGGCTCCGTTGGCAATCAGCGAGGTACGGATGGCGGGAATCATACCGAAGTCAAGCGTGTACTCGATTCCCCATTTCTTGATGCGGTTTCCGTTGCTGGGACTGTCGTAGGAAATGAATATAGAGTCTTGATAGGACTCGACGGTTTTTCCGCCGTCATAGACGATTTCACCGTTGATGTATTCCGGTTTGGTTACGATGTCGAGATTCTTGAAGCGTGTCCAGTGGAACGGGATCACTTGTTTGCTGGTGCTGAAAGCGTCTTTCAAGTTCTCGCGGTAGTATACCATGCTTGCCCTGATGCCGAAAAGGTTGACATCCACGCCAAATTCCGTGTTCCGGCTGATCGGGGTTTTCAGATCGGGGTTATCGGTCGGGGTGACCTGCGTGTGATATACTGCCAGTGTCGTATCGCCGTTTATGTATTGGAACGCGATTCTGTCGGTGTATCTGGGGTCGGGGTAGAGGTAGTACATGGTCGGCATCTTGTGTTGGATACCCCAGCCGCCTCGGATACTGAGGTGCTGCAAACCGCTCTTTTTCCATTTCTGGTCGTAGAGTACCAGTCGTCCGTTGAAACGGGGATCGACCATCACGTCGTAATCTGCGGCGTCCGTGCTGATGTTCGACAGGCGGACCCCGGTGGAGAGTTCGAAAGATTGCTGTTTGCTCAAGGGAATGGTCAGCTTGTTCTCCGCGAAGAACGAATACTCGTGGATGGCGGGAATGTCTTTAAATGAACGGGGGCGCAGTCCGGACGCGGGTTGATATTGCCCGTATTGTTTGCCGTCACCGTTGTTTCCCTTTACTCTCCATTCGGCTCCGACGAGGGCACTGTTGTAGACGGCACCGTATTTACCGGACAGGTTGGCAACCAATTTCGCCTGTGCCGTGTAGGGTTTTCCTTCCACCCAGAAGGTGCTGAAGTATTGTGCAGGCAGGAATGTCCCCACGTTGGGTCCCGATTCGGTGGCGGATGTCGTGGGTTGCATGCTTCCTGAATTCCATTTTTTCTCGTAGTTGTATTGTTTCCCGTATGATCCGGCTACCGTGTATTTCAAGTTCGTGATCCATGATTTGTTCAACATCCAGTTCCCGTACAGGTTGAGGCTAGCTTGTTTGTCTTCCGCCTTGTACAGTCTTTCCTGTTTCATGTCGGGATCTTCTTTTTGCTTGTCGAGAGTCATGTGACCGTTGAATTTGGCGTTGAAGCTGAGGGGTGTCCGTTCTTTGTTGAACGTGTTGGAATAGCCTAACCCCAGCGTGATCCGGTTGAACGTGGTGGAGGGGGAACGGTTGTCTTTGTTGGAGTAGGAATAGTCCATGTTAGCGTTGAAAAATCCTTTGTTGCCGCCGAGGGCGAATCCTTTCGTGGCGCTCACCTGCTTGATGTTCGGGTCGGTTTTGAAACCGACTTCAAGGGGTGCCCGTCCCGCTTTCGTCCTCACGATAACGGCTCCGGAAGTCAAATCGCCGTATTCGGCGGAGGCTACACCGCTGATGACTTCTATCGATTCTACATTGTTGATCGGGATCTGGCGGGTATCGATACCCCCTTCGCTGCTCGTGGAGAACGCGTTGTTGTCCGATGAGCGGGTTTGCATGTTGACGTCGTTGGTTAGTTGCGCCCCGTCGATGATAATGGCGGTACCCAGCGCGTTGGTCGTGTTCGGGACAGCCGTTCCGTTGGTGATAGGGGGCAAGTCGCGGATGGTGATCTGGTTGATCTTTGTCAGCGAGGGATTGAAGGTCAATACTCCCGGCAGCAATTGCATGATGTCCGTCAAACTGGTGGCTTGCAAGTGCTCGATTGCCGTTTTGTTGATCGAGTAGGAACTGTTCAGTTTACCGCCGGATTTGGCGGTTACCGTCACTTCCGAGATGGCGAGGGATACTTCTTCCAGCCGGAGCTTGTAATTGGTCACGTCTTTCGTGAGCACCATTTTCATCTCGTAATCCTTGTACCCGAGGCACGAGGCGGTAACCGTGTAGGTTCCCGGTTTGATATTCTTGAAACTGAAGGCGCCTTCGAGGTTTGAAGTCGTCCACATGTTCAGTTCTTTGATATGGATAACCACGACCGGAAGGGTTTCTCCGGTTTTAGAATCGAGGATAGTTCCCTCGAATATTACCTTTTTTTCCGCTTCCTGTGCTGTTACAGGAAGTTGGCTTGTGAAGAAGATACACAAGCATAGAAAAATGAAACGATAAAGACTCATAGTTAATTGTATTTGTAGGTTAAGTTGGTATTAGGTTTCCGTTAAAACAGATTGATGTCCATTTTTTCAAGGTTCATGTCGTCGAGATGGTATTGACCGATCCATTCTTTGAGCATCGTGTCACGATCTCGTGATTCCCCCAAGTGGTGTTGCAGCCCGAGCATGATCATCCCCATAATGATGCCTGCCGCTATGCTCATCCCGAGGTAACGTTTTCTGAATCGGAACTCGTACTTGCGTAACCCGGCAAGGCGGCTCATCACTTGTTCCGTGAAATCGGGTGACACGGATTTGATTCTATCTTCTTGAATTATATTTTCCCACTTCATGACGCTTGAGATTTAGGTATTTGTGTATTTGACAACGGGGTACGGGATAACTTGCGTTAGATGCCCGTTTTTTTATAGTAAAGAATCTTTTTCTTGCTGTCGGAGTCGGTCTTCGGCTTGATTGTCATAGGGATAAGTTCCCGTGCAACGACGGCATTTTTCTTTTTTCTCGCTTTTGCTGCATTTGGTTTTACACTCCGGGCAGTGTTTGTCAATCTCTAAAATGTCGATAAAGATTTTATTCAGCTTCTTGGATTGCTCCGGGGTGCATATCTTCTTCACGTTCAGCAAATGATAGATGGTTTGCTTCTTCAATGCCCGGTGTAGGAAACCGACAGACCTCGCCGTGTTGTTCAGTTCTTCCATGGAGGGCTCGGGTTTCGCGAGTTCGTGCAGAAGACGGTAGCGGTTCTGGCACAGTAATTTCAGAACGGTTTCGTGTCTTTTGAGCACTTGGCGATCCATTTCCATGAGTTGCTCGTATTGCTCGTCGGTCAGTTCGAGTTCCTCTCTTAAAAACTCCATGTTCAGTTCTTGGCTCGTGTTCTCGGTCGGTTGCTCTTGGCTCGTGTTCGACCACAAGAAGACCACAAGGGAGGTGTTTATCATGAGGAAGATGATGTTGAACCAGTAAAATAGCTTGTTCTTGTTACCCGTTGTCATGTCAAATCGTTTTTATAGTTACTGAAATATTTTTCCAAATAGCTTTTTGCCCTGAACAGGAGGGATTCGACGGAAGCGAGGGAAATACCCATGATTTCGGCGACCTCTTTGTACGGGCGTTCTTCATATTTATTTAAAACCAGAGCGGTGCGTTGCCTTTCGGGCAGGTTGTTGATCGCTTGGTGGAGATGTGATATGATTTCTTCTTTTTCTATTTTTTCCTGTGCCAATTCGTCTTTCGAGGGAATGGACATCGGGTTGTCCCCTTCAAGACGTATTCTTTTCATCCTGTACCGGACGGATTTCTTGTAATTGATCGCTTTATTCACGGCAATGCGGTACAGCCACGTGGAGAGTTTACATTCTCCCCGGAATTTGTCGAGGGATTCGTAGGCTTGGATAAATACTTCCTGCGCCAGATCCTCGGCATCGTCTTTGTCGTGAACGAAAGCGTAGCAGGCGTTGACGATTATCACTTTATAATCGTCAACCAGATCCTTGAAGGCTCGTTGATCTCCTTCAAGGATTGCTTTTATTCTCAATGTTTCACACATGTACAACTTTTGGGTCAAAAACTGTCAATCGGGTATATCGCCGGATGCGATATCTTTTGTCTTTGCGGCTTTTTAGCTGTCTGTTGTATTGTTTTGTGTATTAGGGTATTGGTGTATGCATATGGTGCAAATATAATTGAATTATTTGAAGTGGATAATCTTTTTAGTCGAAGGTCCATAAAGTCCGTAAAGTCTATAAGGTCCATGGACCCCTGCGGGGCGCTTTTTCTACGGCAGCGTAGCTGCCGGTAAACCTTGTCCGAAGGACGCCTGTGACCTTATGGACTTTATGGACCTTACGGACTTTATGGACTTTTGCCTCCAAGGGCAAAGCGTTTTTACGCTTTCGCCCGATATCAACGGGAACCGGAGTGCCGGCTCGCTTTCTTTCTTCACTTCCGCTTTTTTGATCTCGATGTCTTCCAGCAACAGTGCCGACGGGTAGATCATTGATGATATGACTTCTCCGTCCAAGAGATAGTTGCTGACATTTTCTTTGTTGGAAATAGCGTTTAATCTTCTTAAATGGGACAAGGTGATGGGCATGATTTCTCCCGTGCGTACCAGTGTTTCGCTGCCGTCTTTTACATTCACCCGGTAGATACGGGTGGCGTTTCCGGCTATTTTCCGCACGATGTAAGCGTGTGACAGACCTTCCGACTTGGCTATTTTCAACAGGTTCTTTTTCAGTGTTTCCGGTTTCACGGCGTTTTTTGCCGACACGTGTATGGTTCCCGGTGCCGTTTTGTACGCGATTTCCCGGTCGGAAGCGATGTAACGCGAACTTCCGGTAGTGTTCTCGCAGTTGAGCGTGGGAACTCTGCCGTTCAACAGGTTTTTCAGTATCCCGTTTTCAACCAGCGTGACTTCCTGAGGGGGTATCACGCCTTCGGCATCTATCTCGTAGGCTCCGTGTAACGGGGTGTTGTTGTATTTGCTCAACGTGCTGTAATTCTTAACGGTCAGGCGGTTGTCTATGATTTTTAGTCCCATGCGGGGGGCTATGGAATTGACCTTGTTCTGGGACGCTGTTCTGGGATCTTGGGGCATCCGGTAGGCGAACAGTCCTTCCTGACTCAATAGATTCTCTCTCAAAATGGACGCGGCGGCACTTCCCTCGAATAACACGGGACCGCAGTAATACGGGTCGATAGTTTCCGCCTTTTTCAGTGCCGCAAGTTGTTCGGCGAAATTCCCGATTCGGGTTTTCAATTCCGCCAACGCGGGCAATTCGTTCGGTACGCGTGCCGTTATCCCGAAAGCGTCCTTGATTTGCATCCCGTCGTCCGTGCGGGTTGTGGCTTCTGCCCGAAGGGTAACCACCCGCACGGGTTGTTTTACCACCGTTCCCTCGGAGGTAGTCAGGTAGACTTCCATGTCCATGCCCGACAGTTGAACGGAAGAATTGTACAATTCGGGGTAGTCGGCAAAGATTGCCGATAATTCCCGAAGGTTTTCTTCCCATTGCTCCCGGTTGAATACAAACGGGATTTGGGGGGTGATGATTTTTTCTTGCGGTTGTATTTGTTGTAAATCGGGGAGTTGTGTTTCTTCTCCGGACTGGACGTTTCTTTTCTGCATACTTCGTTTCGTGATCCACTCGCGGGAGGCGTTCTTGTAGGCGTTATCCGTCGCGAGCCAGTAATCTTGGCGAAGCAGGTCGTAATCCGGTTCCATGGACAGGATTACCCTCGTGTGCCTGCCGAGGTAGCGGCTGTCACTGTTTTCCCTGTAATCGCCCAGTAGTAGTTTGACCGAGCCGACCATGTGTTCCGGTTTTTCCGTCGAGCGTGTAACCGCACCCAAGGTAGCCGAGATCTCGAAGTTGCGGGATACTCCCGTGGCGTACGAGATAAAGAACGGCTTCTGCACCTTGGGCAGGCTCAATTGCTCCATGTTGCGCTGCAATTCGTCCTGCATGGCTTGGATTATAACGTCGTCTTTGGCCGTCTGGGCAGAAACGGGTGACAGGCTTCCGATAAGGAAGAGAAATAATATGTAGAGGATAAATCTTTTCATGACATTAAGGGTTAAAGTTCATAAAGTTTATAAGGTTCATAAAGTCTATAAGGTCTGTAAGGTTCATAAGGTCATTGACCCTTGTGGGGTGCTTCTCCTACGGCAGCGTTGCTGCTGATAAATATAGTCCGAAGGACTCCAGTGTTATGGACTTTACGGACTTTATGGACCTTATGGACTTTCATGGTTTTTCCAGAATAGGGGGCAGGTCGGAGGCTTTCGCTTTGCGCTGCATTTCTACTTTCTGTACGAGAATGGTCGGGGAGGTGGCGGTTACCGGTATGCCGCCCGATTCTGCGCCACACGTCCCGGTAAATATTTCGGGTGCTTTACCGGCGTATATGATGTTCGAGAACATGGAGAGGGGTGTCCCGATGAGGTCTACTCCCCGCACCAGTTTGTCGGGGCGACCGTCGGCATACACCTCGTACACTTCGAGGGGCGTTACGTTGAAGGCATTCGCTCCCCGACGGTTGGTCATGGTGAAGCCGCCCGTCACGCTTTTGAAGAAGTATCCTCGGTCTTTTCCTTGTTTTTTGATCTCGGCGATTAATAGTTGGCGCAGTTCTTCTTCCGTTTTCGGGTCGGAACTTTCCACCACGAGATTGGACTGGCGGGACACGGGGTCGTAACCGATGTCGGCACGGGCGTGACCGTTGCTGCGGGGATGTGCGTCGAGCGGTGTTCTTGTCATCAGAAAATCGTTTAGTTTCCCGTCGATCACGACATCCACTCTCTCGGCTTTCACGCCTTGGTCGTCATATTTGTAGTAGCCGTTCATGTCTTGGTCGGCGTAGTTCTTGAGTGTCGGGTCGGAAAACACTTGGAGGTGAGGGGGCAACACGTATTCCCCGATCATTTTCTTGAATGTCTGGGCGTCTTTATCGCTTTTCATGCGTTGTCCCTCGATGCGGTGACCGAATATTTCGTGGAAGAATACCCCGCTGGCACTCCCCGACAGGATGGCGGGACCCGTGTACGGGTCGACAATCGGCGCGTCCCGTAAGGCGATCAGTTTGTCCGCCATGAGGTTGGCGTCTTTCATGATTTGTTCGTTCGAGGGGAGGGATTCCGGCGAATGGGCAAAATAGGAAAGCACGAGCGGTAATTCCATGCCGTCGTCCGCTTTCGCGGCACCTTGTACCATGATGCGGGCGTAAGTGAGGTTCTGCACGACTTCCGTTCCTTCCGAGTCTAGCACGTAGATACGTTTCACCGTGTAGCGGAAAGAGGCATCTCCCCGTAGTATTTTGGGATGTTTCTTGAACACGGCAGAGATTTCCTTCAGTCGTTTTTCCCACGCGTCAAGGTCTACCGCTGTCCGGTTGGCGGGGAGCGGTGCCTCGTAGTATTTTTCCGCGGGTGCTTGCGAGAAACAGGGTGCCTTGTCTTCTTCCGCCACGTTGATCGTGGTTTCGGCTCTCGCGGTCTGGTAGGCGTCGATGGCAAACTTGTAACGGTTGTTCACCTCGTTCCAGATGGCTTGCCGCGTGGCGTTGTCCCCGTTCGTGTCGTCGATAGGGAGTACGGCGTATGACGGTCCGTGAAAACGGGAGATGGGGGAACCCATTTGTTTGATCTTGAAATTATCAAATTCGGGATTCCCGATTCGGATTTGCGGCACCAGCGTACGCTCCCGGTTGCTCTCTTTCGCGGTCAATACCCCGAAGGAGGTAATCACGCGGGCAAATTGCTCGTCCACTACCCGATAGTTCATGTAATACGGGGGGAACTCTTGTTTCTTCAGTTCGTCCATTTGGGCACGGAGTTCTGTTCTCAGAAAGTCGGTGAACTGATCCTGTGCGCCGGATATAAAGGGAATAAGGAGGATGGGTATAATCCCTAAAATAATAATACGGGTTCTTTTCATGGTTTATGCTGTTAGTTTTTCTCTTGTTCGTCACGGGTTTGGACAACCTCGGTTGGAAAAACTTGCGCGGGATGGGGTAAAAAAAAGTTATAGCTATACATTTATAACCCCGGGACAAGGGATAAGCTGGCTCGATGGGTGGGGGTTAGGCAGCTTTTGGGTGGTTGTCTAAAGGCTTCGCCCGATGTTCGCCTGATGTTCGCCCACTCATCGCCCACGTTTTAGTGGTAAATAAGTAAATTTAACACACGTGATATCTTGGCTATTTCGGGTAATTCCTGCCTTGTACAGGGGGTAGCGGGAGGCTTGCGGGTAGCTCGATGCGGGGATAAGTGTTGTATTGCACCGGGAAACGGGGAGGTGTTTATAGAGAAGGGTGTTTCTTGAGGTAGGCGAGCAGGGCTTCCATGACGGAAATGCCCGAGTGTATCCCCTTGCCTTTGCCCGGGAAGGAGTACTCGGCGTTGATGTAATTATTCAAGGCGACACGGTAACGCTTTCCGTTCGCGAGCGGGGTGCCGGAATGGTCTTTCAAGAGGACGTCGATGCCTTTGCCCGTGCTGTCGCGGGTGATGGAAAAGGTACCTCCCGCCATGAGCAAGTCCGTGAACGGGTATTTTCGAAGTTCGTTGAAGCGGTTCAGCAGGAGGAGTTTTATATCTTCGGCGGTCATCTCCTGAATGACGATATGGTTGCCGAAAGGTTCTATCTCGAGTAAGGTTTCCAGCGTGATGTCGCCCGGCGGGATAAGGGTTTTGCGGATGCCCCCGAGATTGTAGAAAGCGAAGTCGCCGCGAGTGGCTTCCCGCGTGGCGGTTGTCACGATGTGTCCTGTCATCTCTTGGGACAACGGGCGGGATGTATGCCCCATGATCTTTTTAAATTCCGGTCTGTCGTAAAATTGGTTTACCAGATCGAGGATTCGGGGCTCGGGACGGGTAATCGTGTCGATGTTGACGGAGCGGAATGAACGGTGAATCAGCTTCTTGCCGGAGAATTTCAGTATCGTGACTCCGGCATATTTCAGCGCGATTCCAGACTGTCCTATCATGACGTCGTTTATGGACTTGGCTGTGTCCAGCAAGGTGTGCGTGTGACCGCCGATGATGACGTCCAGTTCGGGCATGGACATCGCGAGCACGGAATCGGCGTCTACTCCCAAGTGGGTGATGGCGATGAGGGCATCGCTGTTTTGTTTCAAGTATTTGTACCGGGCAGCAGTCTGTCGGTAGTCGTCGAAAGTGATTCCGGTGAAATGATCGGGATTGGCGTCGGGAAGCCCGTTCGTGGTTTGCGTCAGCCCGATGAAGCATAGTTCAAGCCCGTTGACCGTCATGGAATGATAGGGAGCTATCGTGTCCAACGCGGCACGGGAGGAGTTGATGTTAGCGCAAATGATGGGGAAGGAGGCGTCATTTATTCTTCGGCGTAGAGTTTCCTGCCCGTAGTCGCACTCGTGATTTCCCAGTGTGGCGACCGCATACCCCAACGCATCCATGAGCGTGATAATGGGTTTGCCCCGTTCCTCGGCGTAGTCCACGTAAGGATTGCCCGTGAAACGGTCGCCCGCGTCAACGAGAATCACGTTCGGGTGTTCGGCTTTCACGCGTTCCACGAATGTCGCCAACTTGGGGAATTGGTCGATATGCCCGTGAATGTCGTTGGTGGAGATGATGACGATTTCCTTTTCCGCCGTTTTTGTCCGGCAACCGACAAGCAGCAAAAAGATGTACAAGAGTATGTACCGGTAGCGAATACCGGAATAGAAGTTCACCCGTTTGTTTGCCCGCTCGTGTTTCATCGTATCTTTTTATCGGGCGGCAAATATAGTCAAAATCAGCGTATATTAATACAGGTAGCGTGCTTTGAATTTGGGGATGTCTACATGTAATACCTTCACGAGGAAGTTCTCCACGCTGCCGTGATCTTGTTTTATCCGGTCGATCGCGGCTTGCAGAAATTCCCGTTTCACCGTGAGCACGGGTTTAAGACCGGGGTTTTGTTCCAGTTCCTTGGCGTATTTGTCGCCGAGGTAATGGTTGGAGGCGAGATAATCTTCCATGATGATCGCCTCGTCCACCCCCAAGGCGTACAGGATGAGCGCGGCAGCCGTACCCGTGCGGTCTTTCCCGGCGGAACAATGGAAGAGCAGGGGGACTCGCGTGCTGTCTTGCAATAATTGGAAGAATGTTCTGTACCGTTCAATAAATGGTTCCTCGGTGACCAGATGCACGTATATTTGAGTCATGAGGCTGTCGAGTTGTTCGGGACCGAGATCGGAGAAATTCACGAGGGTGAGCACGTTGCCGGGTTCAATGGATAGCTTGTAGGCATGGCGGGTTGAGCCGGGTAGTTTGTCCGGGGCATTGGCGATTTCCTTCGGTCCCCTGAAGTCCACGACGGAGGTGACGGGAATGCTTGACAGGTAATGTAAATCGGCTTCCGTCAGTTTGTGCAAATCGTCGGAACGGAATAGTTTACCCCATTTGACGTGCCGCCCGTCTTGAGTCGGGAATCCGCCCAAGTCACGAAAGTTATACCCGCCCGCCATAGGGAGTTGCCTCTCGGAGAAGGTGAACGTTTCTCGCGGGGTGACGAGCCGGTAATATTTTTTCTCCGGGGAGGGGATGGTTATGCTGTTGGTTGTTGTATTACTGGAATTACCATTGCCAATCGGGGTTTGTAGCGTGTCGAGCGCATCGATGGAAGAAGCCTCGAATAGTGCCCAATCTCCATCGACTTGTAAGGTTATTGTCGTTTCTTTCGTGTTTTTGTTGACAGTAATCTCTGCCATATCAGGCGTGGCATACCCGTTCGCGAGCGTTTTGTCAGGTGTCTTGTCTTTACATGAATGGCATACGATGGTCGTGGTAATAATAATTATGGCTACTCTCATAATGTTCTGTATTTTAATCGTGTTGGTGTTTACAAATATGCGAAAAATAATTAAGTCTGTCAAGTCTGTAAGGTCTATAAAGTTTATAAGGTCAATGGCCCCCTGCGGGGACGCTTTGCTCACGGTAGCTTGGGCTGCCGATAAACGACATCCGAAGGATACCCGTGACTTGTCATGTATCTTTAAAAGTTTACAATAAATTCTTAATGTTTTCATAACACGGGTTTCGTGGTGCGGTTTTTGTCAGTAACCCATGTATAACCCCTTAAAAATAAAGTTATGAAGACAGCTTTGTTTTTTGAAAACGATCAACTTTGCCATCTTGACGAGAATACCCGCAGGAAGGAAATCAGAGTTTCAACTATTACCACGGAGGAAGATAAAGTTGTTTCTATCAAAAACAGCGAGGTGAAGATCCGTAACTTTAATAATTTTGTTTCTTGGTTAGTTGACCGCGGAATTAAAATGATTTACGTTTCCGGTATTGACGAGAAGATTATGCGTTTTTTTGAACAAGTCAAGATTATCGTGAACGTGAAGGAGAAATCGGATCGAACGCTTTTATTGGCAGAAATTACATCAAGGGACTGAAAATGTCCCTTTTTTACAATATAGCAAACGCGTAAAACATTATCTTTGTTATGTTGTTTAAAAGAATATACCGGTAGTATGCAGTCATTCAGAATGATAAAGCCCGCCCCGGAGTTGGCTCGATACGTGAGGCATTATTGGATTTTGGAAGAGGACGCGGTACTGCCTGTTTCCGAACGGGTGTTGCCTGTCGGTTGTGTGCAATTGGTGTTTCATAAAGGAGAATCCCTGTTTTTATTGAAAGAAGGAAAATTACAACCTCGCGCGATGATTTGCGGTCACACGTTCGGCTTCTCGGATGTCCTCTCGACGGGGCGGATAGAGATGCTCACGGTTGTATTCCAGCCTTATGCCGCCAAAGCCTTTCTCCATATCCCGGTACGCTTGTTTCACGGGCAGAGCGTGGCTATGGAGGACGTGGAGGATAAGGATTTCAAGTTATTGACAACGCGAGTAACGGACACGACCGATCAGGACGAGTGTATCCGGTTGATCGAGCGTTTTTTGATTCGCCGCCTGTATACGTTCCCGGAATATAACTTGAAACGTGTTGTTGCCGCCTTGCACGAGATAAATGTTTGCCCGAGTGTCGATATCCCTCGCTTGGCGGATGTCGCTTGTCTGGGAGATAAACAATTCCGTCGGGTGTTTATGGATTACATGGGGACGACACCCAAGGAGTTTATACGTATCGTGCGGATGCAGCGGGCTTTGTTTATGTTGCAACAGGACGGGGCTACCCCCTTCGCTCAAGTCGCGTACGCTTGCGGTTTTTCGGATCAGTCCCACATGATCAAAGAGTTTAAATTCTTTTCCGGGTACACCCCGGCGGAATATTTGACTATTTGCGTACCTTATTCCGATTATTTTTCCCATATGTAAGGATGTCCGTTTTTTTCTATCCGGGGAGAGGCGGTGTTCTTATTTTTGCCTTGTCTTTATAGAGGCATAGTAGTAACCAATAAAAAAGAACAAGATGAAAAACTTAATTGCATTTTTCGAGATTCCGGCTGTCGATTTCAAACGGGCTGTCGATTTCTATGAAACCGTATTTGACCTGCAACTCGCCGTTTTTGAATGCGAGCACGAGAAAATGGCGTGCTTTATCGAGGACGGACAAACTGTCGGCGCCGTCGCTTGGGCTCCCGAATTTAAACCGTCGGCGGGAGGAGTGCTTGTACACTTCCGTTGCAACAATATAGAGGAAGCCATCCGGAGGGTTCGGAAAAAAGGCGGCGATGTCGTCATCCCGAAGACCAGAATAGAGGCGGAATGCGGGGGATATTTCGCCGTGTGCACGGATAGCGAGGGGAATCGCTTCGGGGTGTACAAGGAGAAATAGTTAAAAGTCCGTAAGGTCTATAAGGTCCATAAGGTCAGTAAAGTCCATAAGGTCACGGGAGTTCTTGGAGCAGAGTTTAATGGACTTTATAGACCTTACGGACTTTATGAACCTTATGGACTAATATATTTGTTTCCTTTTCAAGTAGATGTAGGATTGTATTCCCAACATGGCAACAAACAGGTATTCAGCCGTCAAGTATACCGCCAGCGGTGTCGTGAAGCAATAGCTCAACACGTACAGGTATATCAGGTAAACGATTATCGTCGTCACTTGAAAGATGAATGCTGTCCGGGTATCTCCCGTGCCGGTCAAGGCACTGATGTAGACGAACCCGGGTATGGCAAACAGGTAATTCAGTAACATGACGATAAACGGGGTGGACGCGATTTCAATCAAGCGCGTGTTGTCGGTGTAGCATCCCATGATTTGCCGGCTGAAAAGCAGGGCAAGCACAATCAAGGGCAACCCGATGGCGTACCCCAGTTTCAGTATCTTGCGGCAGAGCGGAAAAAGTTGAGTCCCTTTCCCTTCGCCGATCAAGTTACTCACGAGCGAAGCCGTCGTGGCGCCGAACGAGTTGACAATCACGAAAAAGAGTGTCGAAACACTTCTGGTGATATTGGATACCGCCAGTTGCACTTCACCCAATCTCTCGATGGCGATAAAGAACAGGAACCACGGGGCTGTGCTGAAGAACGAGTGCATCATGCTCCATCCGGACAATCGCAGTACCGCTTTTAATAGCTTGCCGTCATACACCATTTGTAATCCGTATTTCACTTTATCCGTCACGCGTAGCGTGTAGATAAGAATGATAAGCAATGAACCCGCTTCCGCGAACGAGGATGCCATTGCCGCTCCCGCTATGCCTAAATCAAGCCCGAAGATAAACAGGTAATTGCATGGAATGTTGATAATGACAGCCGTGAGCGCTACCAGTGTCAATACCTTGGTTTTGGTAATCCCGACATAAAAAGAACGGAATGCCAAAAATGGGAAGGAGAAAAGCAACCCGAAGCACCGCCAGTTCAAGTAATCTATGACCGCTTGATAGATTTGGGGTGAACTGATAAAATATTGCATGACGGGCGGGGTTATCCAATACGAAACGAGGATTAACGCCACCGCCAATCCACAGAGGAAAAACAGTCCTTGAAAGAATGTCCTGCCTGTCTTTTCATATTGCTGTTCCCCGTTCTTGCGTGCGATCATGACTTGCAACCCGAGACTGAACCCGAAACCCAGAATATAGATCGCCATGTAATAAACGCACGCCAAAGCGGACGCACCCAGTTCGACTTCTCCCACGTGCCCGAGGAAAAGGGCGTCGGTGATATTAATTAATTGCTCCATTAATATGCTCATCATCACCGGGTAGTTGATGAGCCAGATTTGTTTATAAGTATAATTCATCTCTTCATTCGATGGTTCGAAATATGTAGAGTCAAAAGTTTATAAGGTTCGTAAAGTTCATAAAGTAATGAACCTCGCGGGTGTTTTATAAACTCGAAATCTTATTTCGAAATTCGTAAATAATTGAAAATAAAACTCTCTACCGAACCGGTATGGTTCGTTTGTGCTGAATAGCTTTTTTTAGGTAAGTGCTATTCCCGGGGCGTAGCTATATGCAGAGTTTCATAAATGGATGAATATTCTTTTGTCAATGTTACATGTTACAAATGTAGTGATAATTTATCAAACCTGCTATCTATACAGGCACTGATATCTGTCGTGACGAATTTGCCGTTGTAGAATAAACTGAAAATCGTGGCAGGAGTCGGGGCGGCTTGGGCTTGCTCCATGGTTTCCAGTTTGATTATTTTCAACGGAATGTTTCTACTTTGGGCTGTTGCTGTTAAAGACTCTCGGATATGGTATTCCGTGAACGGGCAACGGTTCGAGTAATAGGCTACCAGTCCCTCTTTATCCGGACATTCGCCACTGACCGCGTTCGCGTGGAATTTAGGTAATGCCGCATCCGGTTTCAATCTTTTCACCAGAAGGCTGAAGCCCGAAGGGGTTTTCTCGACCGTTTCGAACCCTTGTAGTAAAAACCACTTCGCGTCACTCATGAAATGAAATTTCTTGGTTCCGACCACGGTCACCAATCCCGTTTTGCCTTGTGCCGTGGCGTCGTCAATGGCGGATTGCAGCAACGCTTTGGCATATCCTTTGCCCTTGTATTGTCCGGCAACCCAAAGGCAGTTGATCATCAGGTAACCGGGAGCATCTACCGGGAGCCATGCTTTCTCCGCGGGGCAGTATTCTATAAAAACCTTCGCTCGTTCATCGAGTCGCCGGAACACGTACCCGTTGTCAAATTCTCTCTTCAGCCATTCCTTTTTCAGCTCGTAGCTGTCCTTGCATTTCTTGTCGGAAAAGGCACAACAGATGTGTTCTTGGGCAATGTTCTTTTGGGTTAGGGTGATGAATCGTGGTTCCATAAGTTTGTATTTCGTGATTTTGTTATCGGCAAAGATACTATAATGCAATGGCTTTTTTATCTTTGTCGTGCAAAATAAAGAGGTTCGCTTATGTCACTAGAAAAAGTAAAACAATATTTCGACACCCTCGGTTTGGGACAACGGGTAATGGTATTGGCTCAATCGAGTGCCACCGTCGAGGAAGCGGCTGTCGCCGTGGGGTGTGAGCCGGAACGGATAGCTAAAACCATGTCTTTTCTGGCAGGGGAGGAAGCCATTTTAATCGTTACCGCCGGGGATGCCAAGGTGGATAATAAAAAATACAAGGAGAATTTTCATCACAAGGCAAAGATGATACCGGGAGAGTCCGTGGAACAGTATATCGGGCACGCCCCCGGTGGAGTATGCCCGTTTGCCATTCCCCCGGGAACGAAAGTTTATCTGGATGTGTCCCTCAAGCGCTTTGACATAGTCTATCCGGCGGCGGGAACAAGTAACAGTGCCGTCGAATTGTCAATCAAGGAGTTGGAAGATTGCTCTAACTACACGGCTTGGATTGACGTGTGCAAGGGGTGGAGGGAGGAATAAACCCGCTCGGCTTCCCGTGATACGTGAGAGTCAATTTGTGCATCGCCCGTGTCACGGCGACGTAAAGCATGCTCTTGTCGATGGGGGTGGAGTAGTTTTTATCGTCTACCCGCGGAACGATGACTTCGTCAAATTCCAACCCCTTCGCCATGTGGGCTGACGTGACGATGATGCCTTTCGCGAAAGCGGAACTCCGGTTGGAGAGGAAATAGATATTGGAGGTGTACGCTTTAAGTTTTTCCGTCATTTCCATGGCTTGTGCCTCGGTCTTGCAGATGATTCCCAGTGATTTGTGGTTCGAGGTCTTGAAGGTTGACAGGATGTTCGCGATACCGGATATTTCTTCTTCCATGTTCTTGAAATGGAGGATTGCGGGGTGTTCGCCATGTCGTATCACGGGTTCCAGTTCCTCGTTTGTCAGAATCTTTTGAGCGAAATCGGTAATCTCGAAAGTCGAACGGTAACTTTTGCATAATTTCATTACTTCTCCCGTGATGAACGCTTTCCGGATCATGTCGGCTGTGGACGAACCGTAAGGGTTTACCGATTGGCAGGCGTCGCCGAGAACGGTTTTCCGGCAGGGATATAGTTTTTGGAGTACTTTGTACTGCACGGGTGAATAATCCTGCATCTCGTCGATCAGGAGATGCTTCACCCGGTGTCGGGCGGTATTCCCGTCCAGTGCCATATGCAGGTATGCCAAGGGTGCCAAATCGGCGTATTCCAGCGTGTGATTTTTCCGTGTCTTGAACATATCGGGTTGCCCGCTCCACTCGAAGAAATCCTTGTACACTTGAAGGTCGTTATTCCCGGTGAACATCTTTTGTATTTCCTTCTTCAGCAGGTTCTTTTCTGCGGTGGTTACAGTGAAACCGTATTTGACCTTCATCATGTCCAGAATGTAATCCGTCATCGTTTCGAACCGTTGGCGCATGGGGTACCGGTTGAAGCGGCGGAACTGCTCCTCTATAAATTCAGCCGGAATCGTGACGAGTCGGGTGAGTTGTACGTCTGTCGCTTTGAAATAGGTATTCTCCACGTGCAGGATGAACTTGTCCAGTCGCGAGATAAACTCGAAAGAAGCCTTGTACCGTATCCGCTCGATAAAGTCCGGAGCGGGTTTGTCGAGCAATTCCGTCACCTGCTCGAAGAAATTCCGGTATTTATATTTATTGTCGAGAATCCCCGATAGAATTTGCTCCATGCTGGTTTCGGGTACGGTTTCTTCGCCGAGTTCCGGAAGCACGTTGGAGATGTAGTCGGCAAAAACCTTGTTGGGCGAAACGATTAATATGTCCTTGGAAGAGATATCCCCTTTCTGGGCGTAGAGCAGGTAGGCGATGCGATGTAGCGCGATAGACGTTTTTCCTGACCCCGCAACTCCCTGTATGATAAGTACCGGGGCTTCCTCGTTCCGGATAATCCGGTTCTGTTCCCGCTGAATCGTGGTAACGATGTTTTTCATTTTGTCGTCGGTATTGGCGCTCAGCTCTTTTTGCAATATATCATCATGGACGGTCAGGGAACTTTCGAGCATGTACTCCATCTTCCCGTTCCGGATGCGGTATTGCCGTTTGAGCGAAATCTCCCCGTTAATCTCTCCTGCCGGGGAAGAATAAGCCGCTTCCCCCAATTCGTGATCGTAAAACATACTCGAAACGGGCGCCCGCCAGTCATAAATCAAGTTCATTTTTTGATTGGGATCATAGAACGTGTGTATCCCGATGTAGAGGGGCATGGTTTCGCTTCCCTCTTTTTTCTCTTTGAAATCTATCCGCCCGAAATAGGGAATTTCCAGAATCTTCCCTAGCCGCCGACGCTTGTCAATCACGCTTTCACCCGACGCGAAATGCCGCAGAATACTCTCCCGCATGGAACGTATCTCGTGAGGATCGATGTCTTTATTCGACCAGATGTAATCCTTGTACTCCTGCAACGTGTCCACGTGTTCCTTTACCGACTTGTCCGTGTTGTTTATTGTATCGTTGATGATACCGATGAGCTGGCGTAAATACTCTTTTTCCTGTTCTTCTGTTTTGTTGAAAACCATATACCTCTCCTTAGTTAAATAAAAATGCACGAAAAGAGGTACAAAGTTAATTCAACAGGATGAGGCGGTAAATAGTTATTTATAGCTATCTTTTATAGCAATTATTTTAAAAGCCCTAAATCCAATCCTTTATTGATTGCTTCGATAGAATTTTGCACGCCTAGTTTGCGAAGCAGATTCTGGCGGTGAATATTCACCGTGTGGATGCTGATGCCGAGTTGGTAAGCGATCTCCTTGCTCAGAAATCCTCTCTGTATCAAGTGTAATATTTCTATTTCCCGCTCGGTCAAGTCAATTCGCGGCAGGGATAATAGAGTCGGAGAAAATATCTCCCCGTTTTTAAGATTGAGCACCGTGCAGTCCACTTGTTCGTGCTTTTTCTGGTTGGGGGCGATATCCATATTCCCCACGATCAACCACGCTTTTCCCGTGCGTTCACGTTCCAGTACCTGTTGTCTGCTGATTACCCGTGTATATTGTCCTTTGGCATTGCGTACCCGGAAACTGTAAATATTGCAATAGTCATTCCGCTGTTCGGGAGGTAGGCTATAAATAAACCGGCTTAGTTTTATTTGTAATTTTTCCAATTGAGGGAAATCATCCGGGTGGAACCGGGATTCCAAGTAATCTCCCTGCCTTTCCAGTGTACAGATTTTACGACTATCATACCCTAATAAATCCGTGAAATTCGAGGAAGCGTATACATATTTGCCTTTATAAACATCCACCACGAACGAACAACTTCGGCTGATTCTCTCCATTTGGTGCAACATCGCCTTATCCCGCTCCCACACGGCATAATCAATATCCTCTGCCGCAAGGCATTGCCTTGCCCACATTTCTTCCCGGGTGATGTTGGTTGATTTCATGATGACTTTGTTTAATGATTTATATTACAATTCTTTTAATAGCTTGCCTACTGGCGTCAAACGGTATTTTTGTGACTTACTGTTGGGTTTGTTGGGGATTGTCATTTCCCATCCAATATTTTAATAAGTTCCTTGACTTGCGGGGTAACTTGCGGGTAACTTGCGGGGTAATCTATACGGTTTGTTTCAGAAGTCATGTTTTATAGAACAGTTTTGTGTTATGATTGAATGACAGACAAATTTACGTAAAAATCTTTGAATTATATGCTGTATAGAGAAAATAGGAACAAGAATCTGCTAAAACGAATACTTTATAAGATAACATTATAATAGTTGAATTTGTTTTAATATATTTGTCTTTATGCTTGAGAACTTGATTAACGGAGAACCTGTCAGACATCTTTACGTGATAGGAAATGGATTTGATCGATACCACGGGGCGAAATCCACTTATTGGGATTTCAGGGGGTATTTAATCAGGCATGATGACTTTGCGCTAAAGATGTTTGAACTCTTTTTCGGACCAAGGTCGATGATGAATAATTTTAAGTCGATAAAAGACTACTTGCTTTGCCTGCAATACGGGCGTGCTTTGCCCGCGCCGAGGAATACGTGGGCTTGTAAATGTTTGTGGAATGATTTCGAGAGATACCTCGGCGAGTTGAATCGGGAACGGGTATTTGACTTCGTGGATGAGGATTTATCTGAGTTGGACGAGGAAGAAGGTGGCTTTTACGCGAATTTCGATGCACTAATAGGGCGGGTAAGCGATATTGTAAAGGAGTGTTCTGTCGAGATGCAGTATCATTTCCATCGCTGGATTAATACCGTGCATTACGAGAAAGGGTTTAGGAAGAAAATGCTACAACTTGATGGAAATGCGGCTTTTTTGAACTTCAATTATACACTTTTTCTTGAAACTGAATATGGTATTCCTCGGGAGCAAATTGTGTATATACATGGAGAGCGAAGACAAAAGTTTGGAAAGTTGGTGCTGGGACATCGTGCGGAGAATGCTGAGGCGGTTTTTGACGAGTGGATTCATAAAAATAGAAACAAAAGAAGGTATCGTCCTAATTTGAAAGGGAAAAACGGGAGGTATTTCGCTAATGATAAGTTGGTGTATTTGACATTCTTTGCGGAAGATGAAGCAAAAGGTAGATGGCGGTTGCCTGTCAGGTATTATGCCGCAGATTTGATTGAAAAGCGTTTGGAGGATTATTATAAAGAAAACGTGAAACGATGCGGAGAGATTATAGACCGGAATCTGGAATTTTTCAAGTCATTGCGGGAATTGCAGGAGATAACGGTACTTGGACATTCTCTGGGCGACGTGGATTTACCTTATTTTAGGGCTATTCTTGACCATGTGGTTGCTCCGGAAGATTTGAAATGGAAATTTAGCTATCATACTGATGCTGATAAATGTAGAATTAAAAGATTTTGCCGACAACTGAAAATACCCGAAGCGGAAAATGACCAGTTGTTCAGTATGTCGGTTTTAAAACGTTAACTGGTCTTGCGCCTATTCGCGTATCCCATGAACCCCAATACGATTGGGTGGTACGTGACTTGTTAATTGCATCTTTTGGATGAGATTCTACTGTATAGGCGTATTTGAAGTTCTACTTTTGTGGGACTTCTTTGTGAAAACCAGAGTTGTTGGTAGGTGCGTCAGGCATTCGAAAACTGCTTGTGAATGGTTATGAGGATAGGTGAAAATCTATCCTCTTTTTAATTTCAACTTTCTTTCCCTGTTATCGCTACTTTTATCACACCATCCAGTTTATTCTCGAAAACACGATATGCTTCTTCTATTTTGTTTAAGGGGAACCGATGTGTGACGAGTGGGGTGGTATCAATCTTGCCTTCTTCTATCAAGTGAAGAATCTCGGCGCAATCGCAACCATCCACGCCCCCGGTCTTGAAAGTAAGGTTTTTACCGTACATGTCGGGTAAAGGTAGAAGTTGCGGTTTGTCGTAAAGAGCAACCACGGTTACGATGGCGTTGGGGCGGGCGTATTCCCATGCCATACGGAAGGTGTCATCGCTTCCGGCTACTTCCAACACGACATCAGCCCCTCCGTGGTCACTGTGCTGAAGCACGAATTCTTTGCATCTTTCCGGTTCGGTCACCAGTACATCGGGATAGTGTTCCCAAATAAATTGAATCCTTTCCGGGGACTTTTCGCAAACAATAATTCTTTTTGGCTTCTTCAGCATCACGCAAAGCAGGGTACATATTCCGGTGGGTCCGGCTCCAATGACAAGTACGGTATCGTCTTCCGTGATTTCCGAAATACGTGTAGCCCAAAATCCGGTGGCAAGCACGTCGCCCACGAAAAGAGCCTGTTCATCGCTTACCGCATCGGGAATGCGGTTGAGTCCGCTGTCAGCATAGGGAACACGAATGTATTCAGCCTGTCCGCCGTCAATGCGGCACCCCAAAGCCCAACCGCCATTGGGGTCGGTACAGTTGTTCACGAATCCCTTTTTGCAGAAAAAACACTCTCCACAGAAGGTTTCCACGTTCACGACCACTCTGTCCCCGGGGTTCACGGTAGTAACGTCGGCTCCCGTTTGTTCTACAACACCCACCATTTCATGCCCAACGGTAATGCCCGGTACGGCACGAGGTACACTACCGTGTTTGATGTGTAAATCACTCGTGCAAATACTTCCAAGCGTGACACGCACGATAGCATCTCGTGAATCTTTTATTTGAGGTATCGGCTTCTCTTGGAATCTGAAGTTCCCTTTGCTTATGTATGTGTATGCTAACATTTAATCGTAATATATACTTTGATATTAAAATTGATAAGAAGCATTTTTCTTTCAGGTTTCAAATATAGTTTTTTAATCTCGAAGGAGAGATTTTAGAGTACTGAATTAGAAGAAAAAGGTGTTAGTTTTTGAGTTAATAGCTATTATTGCTGATATTCAGTCACGACCCATTTACCCGTTCGGTCGGAGCCTTCTCTTTTAATTATGCCCTTTTTGGTTAGTTGTGATAAGTGGTGTTTTATACTTCCCTCGGTACTGTTTAACAGGTAAATCAATTCCTTTCTTGTAATAGTTGGATTTGCTTTGATTGCATCAATTATTTGTTGTTGGGTTGTTTTATTTTTCTGGATGTTTTCTGGATGTTTTCTGGATGTTTTCTGGATGTTTTTTGAGTGTCTGTTCCAAAGCCTTCCTCAAAGTATTTTTTCGATACATTTTCAACTACCCTAAAAGCAGTATGGAGAGAGAAATCAAATATTGCTTCTCCATAACCATTTTCCTGTAATTCTTTTTGAACCCTATATACTCCTCTACTAAAGCGATTGACGTACCCCAATACCTTCATCGCTTCTGCAATGAACGGGTTTCTATAATCACTTACATTGGGAAAGTTTATTGGGCTAACTTTACCATATAGTCCTCCCGGATTTTGTATTTCAATACGATCGTCATATTCATAAAATTGAATTGTCGTATGCACCAATCATCAAGTAACCATTCTTTCCGTCACCTGAAAGGTCATTGGAAAAAGCACATATCGCCTGACAGAACTTATCCATATCGTTCTTGGATATTGTTCGCTCTACTCTATGACATTCTGTGTCGTTTAGGAGTTGAAGTATTTCTTGTTTGGTGAGCATATTCTAATTTTAATGAATTATTAATATCGTCTACTGGTATTGCCTTGTCTGTATTTCTTCTTTAGTGATGCCAATTGGGTGCATAAGATTTCTCGTTCAAGGATGAATTTGTTATTCAAAAATACTATAAATTTACGATAAGGAGAAAACTTCATTCAGAAAATCTTGTGGTATATTAAATCTTAGGAAGGTTATGTCTTTATTTTGTTTCTATTATGCTGCAAATATAGTGCATTATAGAAATGAAATGTAGAGGAAAACAACTATATGATTATCTGTTTTTCCTGTTTACACAAAGATAAAATGGATGCTGAGGATAATGGGAAAATATGTGAATACTCGTTTTATGCCAATAATCTTGAAATAATATATTGGTCAACCTATCATAAAATAAATAAGAATGACGATTTTATATATTGTATGATATATTGGGCGTATGACAAAGAGTGTAAGTATTGCAATCAGAAGAAATTTGTTCTAATTAATTATGGTATGAGTATCAATAAATACAAAGATGTGGTGTATAAACAAAAAGTAATAAATGATATATCCTGAGACTTAGAAAATGATTGTCTGAATTGAATGAGCAATAAAGAATATGAAGCAATTAAGTAATACGGAAAAACTGATTAAATCATTTGAATAATTGGGTGTTGAGATAACACTGGAGGATATTGTTATGATAGAGTATCAAAATGATTTACTACATGGAAATACATACTACTTGCTTGGTAGTACTAAGATATATTATGCGTTGGGAAAACTATATACTTTCATAACTTCACTGCTCCTAAAATATGTTAGATAAAACGGATGTATAATCAATTATGCGAGAGTGTGTATTATCACTAAGGAGTTGTTATAAATATTATTAATGTTCCATAAGTTATTTCTCATGCTTTCCTAGTTATTTCGCTGTTATTGTTTCCCATTTACTTGTGGAGGCGAAAGATTACGAGAATAACTAAGTCAATTATCCACTTTATATTTTAATCATTTGATGAAACATAAAGTTTTTGTATTTATCATTGGTAGTTTAGCGTAAATATTAATAAAAATTGTAACTTTGGTGGCATAAAGTAAAAAGTTTATGCTATCAATTTTTGATTATATTGCAATAGATAATACTTATGAATTGTTTTTTCCCAAAAAAGAGCAAGGATTGGCTATTATATGGTTGTATGAGAGAGTGAGAAACGGGTATTTTGACAAAGGAGTATTTAAAGAAAAAGATATTCGGAAGGCATTTGATGAAGCAAGTACTATAAACAAGGAAAAAAGAGAACGGCAAGAATGGAAATATTATAATTCTCAAATCATGGCTTTGCAGGAATTTTTTCTGTTGTATGATGAGGAAAACCAAACTTATACGTTTAAAGAATATGCATCTTACCTATGCGACAAAGTATTTAAGATGCTATCAAACAGATTTAATCCTACCGTAATTGAAATTACTTGTGCGAACTTGTATGAAAATCTAAAAGATATCACAGAGGAAAAAGACTTGACAATTTGGCTGGAAGCATATTTTGATAAAGCCAAATTGTACTTAAAAGAACAGATAGATTATTTAAATCAACAAATTGATAAGTCAGTTGCAGAACTAAGTGAAAAGGCCAAACTGAACAATAATAATTCTTTAGTTGTCGCTTTGCGAGATATTGAAAGTAAACTGGATGAAATACGTAAGCAAAACGGGGAGTTACGTGGTGCATTTCGTGAAATAGACCGCATAAAGTCAATTTTAATGGTACATCCGGCAAGAGAAAATGCTGAAATCGATGACAAAGTATCCGATGTAATCAATTACTTTGAAAGCGTCAGGACTTTGCTTAATATGGTTGATTCCCGCATTGATAAAATACAACCTAAAATACAACAATTTTTTGGTTCATTGAATCGCCATTTATTTGATACAAAAGTCGAAAAATTTCTAACTCATTTACTAGATAAAAGTCAGGTCGTTCTTGGAGAATTAATATTTCCTATTGTGAATGAAAGTTTTGTTACCCGTTTTTCTCCTTCGAATTTTGTAATAATTGAAAGACGAGATGAACTCTTTACCGGGAAACGGAATCTATCACCTTCATATATCAATGACCCAATAAAGGAAGCTGCCGCATATCAACAAAGTAACATGATGCTGGTTAGGCAAAGCCATATTAATCAATGGTTAGAAAAGATAAAACGGGAATCCCGGTATGTCAAAGAATACCATCTGTCTGATATTTTTTTCAAGATACTGGAACTTCATAATGAAGATTTGCAATTGGCTGTCAGTATTATATATCAGGCAATAGAATATTATGATAGGCACAACGGTTGGCAGGTTATGATTAATCCGGGAAAAATGATTCAGGAAGAAAAATATAAATATACGATATGGGATATTTGGATGAAACAGAAATAAAGAATCCATATGTTTTTTTGGATTGCAAACAAGGCAAAGAACTTTTTGCTTCGCTTGATTTTGCATTAAAAGACGGAGTGCACATTCAGGATTATGGGAAACAGAAAGAATTGTATTTATATCTTCGACGGTTTTATCCGACATTGGAGCAATATTACCGTGAATTTTGGGGACTTGAACTTGAACACGGAGGTAGTGATTCCGAAACATATTATTACCTCAAATTTTGTCCTGATTTGAAGAATAGGATTCCGACAAACCATAAGCATCTCATGTCAAAAGAAAATATTATTGTCGGTTTACTTCTATACAAGGTTTACTATATTGATTGCAATATTGAGCTTAACTCGTTGAGTAAGTTCCAACGGATAATAAAGATTGATTATCCCGATTTGAAGCCCGGTATAATAAAAACATTGGCTAAAGCAAAGAAGGAAAAGGCAACACAATTTAATGATGAGAAAATAGATGCTTGTATCAAAAATGCCTTTGATGAATTCAGTAAAATAAAATGGATTGAAATGGATGGTGACAACTTTGAGATATTACCATCATTTCATAGGCTTACACGTGAGTTTGCTCCATATATCAACAATATCGACGAAATATTAAAAGAAAGTCAAGATGAAAAATTACCCACGAATTCATAGCTTATCTACTATAGGTCTTATTCACCATCAAGAAAACGATTATGAGTTTCATCCAACACGAACTGATTTCATGGGAGATAGTGCTTCAGGCAAAAGTATTATTGCTGATTTACTTCAATTGATATTTGTCGGTTCTACAGCTTTCAAATCGGCAACAGCGACGTTGAAAGAAAGGCGCGACCCGGATGGATTAGTTTTAACTACTCCTGGAAAAGGAACCAATATAGGCTATGCATTCTTGAATATTGAAATCGCTAGTGAACAGTTTGTTGTTATTGGAGTCTATTTTGAAAGTACCAGCAAATATACAAAGCCATTTATTATACAAACGAGTACAGAAATTGAAAACGGAAAATTGTTTCCAATGCACATTCCGCTGAAAGCGTCTGATTTCAAAAATGATAATATGATTTTTGATTTGGATGAATTGACAGAAGTTATGGAGGAAAAACAATTGATATTCAAAAGATGGGAACGGATTAGTGCATATCATCGTATTTTGTTCGATAACAATATCCTTCCTTTGGATTTATCTGCTAATGATAAGTTATTGAGTGATTACGCAAAAATTATTCAGTCTTTTTCTCGGGGAAAAACTTTAAATACAAAAGAAAGTAACAGTCTTTTGGATTTTTTATTTGGGCAAGAAAAAGGAAAAGAATTATACAATAAATATGTTCAAATAGTCAAAGACCTTGAGGCAACAATTCTTTCTTACGGGCAAAATTTGGATGCCATTAACTTACTGACAAGAAAATATCAACGGATATGTTCTTTAAAATTGTTGTTAGAAACTAAAAATAGCAAGAGACAAGAATATCTTACATTAGAATTGTTGTTCCATCGTGGAGAGTATAAACATTTATCAGGTAAGATATCAGCAAATTCAGAAAAAATCCTAATAGCTTCTTATTGCTTACAACAGCTGATAAATGCTGCAACGAAGGATATCATTCAAGTACGAAAAATAAAGAATAGTCTTGATGAAGATGTGCAAAGAACGTCAGATGCTCAATTTTCTGCTAAGCAGCTATATACGACATTGGGTGATGCACGAAAATTGATTGATGATTTAAAAATTGATGAAAAAGCGATTGAAACAGTTTATGAGGATTATCAGAAAATGAAAGAGCGGAATTCCATTCTTCAAGAATTTACATCAAAACTATTAGATAACAATGTACAATCATTTTTTGAAAAATCTGAATGGATGAAAGGAATGAAAAGTGGTAATGAGTATTTTACAATGCGAATAAATGAAATAAAGTCAAGTTTGGAAAATCTTGAATTTTTGTCAGAATATATTGATATCAATAACCCTGATTCGTTGGTGCGATGGGCTATTTCACTCCATCGTCCGTTGACGAAAATAGAGGAAAGTTTAGTGCTGCATTTTCAAACATTAAAACGTAAGCAGCCGGAAAATCCGATAAAGCGAGAACGTTACTTGCCTTTACCTTCTGTTTTATTTAACGGACTTAAAGTTGAAGAAAAAAAGAATGGATTCTGGATTGACTTGAATGGAATTTGGGAATATGTTGAATATGTTTCCGAACAGCGATTTAATACGATTGACCCTAATGTAATAAATAAATATTTTGAATTACAATCGCAAAATATTGAACAACAAAAGAAGCAACTACTAGATGAACGGAAGCAACTTTATTGTCTAAACGATATTTTATTAGAGCTAACCAATGCAGCCAGAGCTATTGAGGTATATCAGAAAAAAGATGAATTAGCAAATTATGAAGAAGTAAAGTTGCTAGAAATAAGTATGGAAAGATTTCAATCTTACTTGGATTGTTTGAAACGAAAAGATATCATTGAAAGGGAATACAAACAAGCTCAACAAAAATATAAAGAGGCTGTTGATGCACAAAATGAAGGTAAGTCGATTCTGGAAAAGTTACCAATAAAAATCAAGAAAGCTGAAGAATTGTTATGTAGCATTCAAAACGATGGTACGTTACTATCAGATATTGCTCAACAGTTTGCAATCAATCAGTCGTATAGTTACGATTTGAACTTTTATTATGATAGTGATGATAAAGTCGATTCTTTCGCAACAGAATTTGATATTCAGAAAAAAAGTATAGA
Organism: uncultured Butyricimonas sp.; assembly: GCF_959596855.1. Taxonomy (NCBI): domain Bacteria; kingdom Pseudomonadati; phylum Bacteroidota; class Bacteroidia; order Bacteroidales; family Odoribacteraceae; genus Butyricimonas; species uncultured Butyricimonas sp. The sequence continues at coordinate 14,683 of NZ_CAUFYA010000024.1, read as the reverse complement.
TTTAATTGAATCTCTTAGAAATGACAAATTGACGTTTGATGAACTTGCAGTTAAGTTACAATATGAAGAAGAAACCTATAAATCTCTTTATCAGGAGTTGCCTGCCGATGAAGAAAACATGAACTCAATAACACAGGAACAAATTCAGCAAGAAAAAGAAACGTATATTAAAGCTAAGAGTGCTTATGATGCTCAATTTGAGGGAATCGTTAATGACTTTATTGCGAGTGAATCGCATCTGTTCGAAGGTGAAAGCAAAGATTTTGTAGACTTAGTTGCCCATTTGCTCCCGAATATTTTTGGACACGAAAAGGTAATCGAAGAAGAAGTTATTAATAAAATAGAAACGCACCTAAAACAAATTAACGATAAAAATAGAGATTTAAATTCTAAAAAAATACGGAAAATAGAAGACTTACTGGATGATGTATATTCTGCTGTCAGTATACAAGAAGATATTGTACGTAAAATAAATCGTTTCTTTAATGGAGGAAAAAAGCGAATCAGCGGAAATTACAAACTTAACTTGGTTAAGAATTCCGTCAAAGAATTTCCTATAAATTGGTTATCTGCTTTTAAGAGAAGAGCAGGAGAACAACTTAATTTATTTGAAATATCAATTGCCGATAAATTATCCTCAGTTGTATCAATCGACGAAAAAATTCTAGAAGCATTCAAAGAATTGACAGACAATCGAAATAATGATGTAACTATCGATGATTTATTAAACCCCAATTCTTATATGGAGCTGAGTCTTGAGATGCAAGATTCAAGTGGAAAGTCAAATAAAGGAAGTACAGGACAAACTTATGCGGCTATTGCATTGCTGTGTATTGCACGGTTATCTATTGTTGGTAGCAAAGATTATAACAAGGATATTGGAATTCGTTTTATGCCCATTGATGAAGCCGAAGGGTTGGGGAGTAATTTTGATGTGTTATACGAAATAGCTCAAGAATATGATTATCAAATTGTAACATTTGCCATTAATCCGCTGGGACGCTATGATGAGCAATTTATCTATATTCTTCACCGGAATTCGGATGTTGATGTAAACATTAACTATACGCCAATGGTAATTCGTAGTAGAACAGATATTAAAGACAACCTAAAGGAAGTAATTGAGGGATGAAAAGCAATTTAACATGGCGGATTTTGAAAGCCATGAATACATTATATATACAAAAGAAAATTCCAGCAGGAAATAAATCCGACAGTCAAATAAAGTATCTTCTTAGCCGGAAACTTATCGGTTACCAACATGGTAACAGCAACTATTTTGTGGCTTTTGACGGATACAAGAATTATTATGAGAGAAATTTTCTGCAAGATTTCCAGCAATACGAAGACTTTCTTCTTTCTATTGATCCAGAAGCAGATGGACGAAAAACATGTACGATAAGAGATATCCAAACTTTAATGCTTATTGCAGACCAGCGAGAAGAGGCGAGAAAATCATTAACTACTCGCCGTACGTTTTCCGGTGAAGTATTCAAATATGGAGGGTCTAAGTATTTAGAAAATCGTCCGGGATTAGAGAAGATGGTTCTCAAAATACTGAATATTGAAAACTTCCCATCGGAAGACCCGAAAGTACTACAATGGAGATTTGTAGTTGATTGTCTAAATCCTGAATTTTTAGTGCTTTGCGAGAATCTTGATTTCCTAAAAACTCCAAATATTGCTCGTCAACACAACATAGAACTCTGGTATGTTGGAGGAAATAATACCTCGAATATACAATATATTAGTCCAAAGAAATTCTGCAAGCCCTTATATTATTCCTGTGATTGGGATTATGATGGTTTAAAGATTTATTGTCGGATAAAGGATATGTTAAAATTAAAAGGGAAAGAGGTCATTTTACTTTATCCTTCCAATATTCAAAACAGGTTGCCTGTTGATTCGCCACATCATAATAGTAAATGGAATCATTCAATAACTTTTTCAGGGTTAGAGCCAAGTTATTTTACACCAAAAGAAATAGACCTGATTAACCAACTGATAACAAAGGATCAGTGGATTGAAGAGGAGTCAAATAATTTGCTTGAAATGCTTTTAATTGAATAGTTTTAATAAAAGATCTTATATGGAATTAGGTGAAGATTTTGTTAAGAGTTATGATACTATTGCAATCTGTGAAATCCATATGATCATAAAATGTGTATTGAGAATATTACACTTGTGGGTTTAAATTATCACGGAAGAACTCATGAAAAAAATCCGCTGCTGAAAATGGATTGGTTAAAAGAATTTCTGAAATAGTCAATGTAATTAGTGAAGGAATTGACTGTTCTGCTCTTTTAAAAAAGTAAAATTTTTGAAATGCCTTATTTTCACTACTGAAATCCTATAGTAGTCCTACCGAAGTTTTAGGGAAGACATAACCTGTATGCGGCGTATGAATCGTTTTACTCCGGGATTTCTATATGGGAAATAATAGGAGCTCCACAAGATAAATGGAGGAAGCCTGAAAGTTGGGTATGACTATAGTATTATTGGGGTAGAATTACGGTGGGTTCTCTATAGGTTACTGTAAAAATTCCCAGATTTTATTTATGAATGACAATGAACTCATTATTGGATGTTGTTTGTTTTAATTGAAGAGAAGAGGTTCTTTTGAAGCGTTTTTCGAGAGCTAAATATTGATTTATATGTAGCTAAACAAGAGATGAATACAGGCTATTCAATATTAATAAGACTTTTCTGGCTTGATTTTAATCTTTGACGTATCTTGTAAAATAGGCATGTTGTTGGATTTGTATTTATGAGAGAATAGTTGAATTTTTGATATCCTGCTAGATAGTGTGAATGTGTTTGTTTATTTATTGCAAAAATGTTTATGTATCTGTGATGCTCTTCAAAACCTAAGGTAGGTATACCTGCTTGATAGGCACTTTTCACATTTCAACAGAACTTGAATTGCATTAGAAATCCTATTATTGAATGTGAGCTTTTGTTATTATGAAATAATATCATCTTGCATTGAATCCCAGAAATCAGTGTCTAATTTTTTTAATTCTATGATTTGTTCTGTTTGCATGCCTAAGCCAAAATTATAAATATATTCAGCTAATTTTTTCCCATCAATTAATACTATGTTATTTGTTCCGTTTAGGTTTTTTACATATTCAATGGCACCTTTTGAAAAGTAAGATGTGGTAATAAAAACACCCTTGTTTGATTGTGCTACGGCTAATGCCCCAACAAATTTTTGAACATCTTCTCGAGAGACGGGTATATCTATTTTGTATCTTTTAGCTTGGATATGAATTCGTCCAAAGCCGAGTACATCTTCCTTAATAATTCCATCTATGCCTCCATCATTTGAAATTTTGGTGACTTCTCCGGCATCCTTTATTTCGCCACCATACCCCATTTGTTGAAGAAGTTTTACAACAAGGCGTTCGAATTCAATAGGTTTTTTACTTAGTGTAATCTCTAGGATTTCTTTGTATCGTGTTTCTTTGATAGTTTCATACGAACTGCTTAATCTTTCTTGGGGGGTAAGATTATCATCTGTATTTTCTATCATAAGTTGTTCTGAAGTTGTTTGTTTCTTTTTTTTAGTTTTTAAAGTTGTAGTGATATACTCGTTAATTTGGGCAGGTTTTTTGAGAATGTCTTTACCTGTTGAAGTAATTTTATAGGTACCTCGTTTGGGTTTATCAACCAGTTTTGCCATATAAAGATAACTTAATGCCCAAGTAATCCGATCGTAGAATATATAACCATTTCCTGATGGATACATTTGGTTAATGTCTTCATCTGAGAGATTAAAATATTGTGATAGTGGTTGTATAAAATCTTTTGTTTTAAGTTCTCCGCTATTTTCTAATAATTGTAATGCAGGTAGCCTTATTTCATCATGTTTTGGTATAGACATAGGAGTTTCTTTTTTTGGGGAACCTTTTTCAGAAAAAAAGGTTTTCATGATTAGATACTAAATTAATATTTCAAATTTTTCAGATTAACCCTACAAAGATATAAATTTATAAACTTGTTAATTTATTTCACTTCATTTTTTTTGTTGGGAAGGAATGTTTTTAGGTAAGGTAAACACCTAAAAAATACTTTTTCCCCGTAAATAGCTATTTTCTTATCTTTTGGAGAATAATTATTATTTGCAGAAAAGGCTCTTATTTCTTTTTCTCATTTTTTCTTTAGTATCTCGATATTCCTAATAAACTGTTGGCTTCTTGGGGAGGAGGGAAGAAATTGGCGATGTCACAATTGAAAATTTTAGCGAGTTCATTTGAATGGTATAGATTGTAAGATTTATCTGTACCATTTTCGATGTGTGAAATATAATTTGCTCCAGAAGAAAAACTAAGTTGAATATCTACTTGTTCACGTGTAAATTTCTTTTCTTTTCTAATTTGCTTTACCTTCTCGGTAGTGTAAATATTTAATGTAGTTTTCATGGTTCTGAATTTTATAAAGGAAATGTTATGCTTGAAAAATGAATAGGGATTACAGCGCCTATTTTCTTGTTCTTAGCTATAAAGGAATAATGTGTTTGTTTTTTGTGAAAATGTTTATATATTTGTGATGCATAACATACTCAAGGGCGGGGAATCATGCCACAGCATAGCAGGCATTTTTTATGCTTGTTATCTCCATACGGCGGTTCCGTACCCCCGTGATGGAGTGTTAATGCACCCACAGCCCTTGAGGTGTTATGCAACGGGACAGGCGGAACCGTTTCTTTTCCTGCCTATTTTAATAGGAGTGCCTATGGAAAAAATGGAAATAATTGAGTTCGTGAACAAGGAGGTCGGCTATTCAACATCAACTAACTCTTTCAATTTGATTTTTAGTCCTTGGCTGATCTTATAAAGAGTTCGTATGGTTGGATTGGTATTACCAGATTCCAGTCTGGCAACGTTAGAGTTATCCATGTTGGATGCGGCGGCGAGATCATCCAGTGTCATAGATTTGGAAAGTCTTATTTCCTTTATTTTTTGACCAATTTTTAGAATTAGATTTTTTTCGTTCATGTTATCCTATCATAAATGATAATAACAAAGAAAAGGATATAATGTGATAAGTGCTCTATCTTATATGATAGAGGCGAGCGAGAGATAAAGCAAATAATAATGTAACTAATAACAAATGAAATGAAAAAAAATTACGAAATTATGAATGATTGTAGATTAAAAGATTCTTCTTGAATGGAATGTTGCTATCGTGCAAACGGAAAAATAAAATAGAGGGTGTATTCTATGCCTGAGAAACGTTGAATATCACCCCCTTGTGTAAATCAATTTTATTAATTAATTAACAATCAAAGTTATGAAAAAAACTTATGACAGGAAAGTTTTTAAGCGAAAGTTACTACCTCGGAAGATGGCGGTAATCGTGATTATCCGGTTATTTATGGTTTTGCTGTTGGGATTCCCGCTGTTGGCTAATGCCGGGGGGAGGGATTCAACCGGCGTGGAGAGTAAGGAGGTAAAGGGGAAAGTGACGAATGATAAAGGTGTGCCTTTGCCGGGAGTCACGGTACGTTTGGCGGGGACGCTGGTGGGGACAGCCACGGATGTGGATGGAAAGTTCAAGTTGTTACTGCCCGCGGACACGGCTACTCTAGTGGTTTCTTTTATCGGGATGAAGACGGTGAGCGTGAAGTTGCCACGGTTAAAGAGTGGGGAGGTGAGGAAGGAACTTTCGATCGTGATGCAGGCGGACGAGGTGGAACTGGCGGACGTGGTGGTGACGGGAATCTTTACCCGCAAGAAGGAGAGTTTCACGGGATCGGCGTCCACGTACTCGGCAGCAGAATTGAAGACGATGGGAACGCAGAATGTGCTGCAAAGCCTGAAGACGTTAGACCCGGCTTTCGCGATTATCGAGGATAACCAGTTCGGCTCAGACCCGAACAGGTTGCCGAACATGGAGATTCGGGGGAAGTCGAGTATGTTGGGGTTGAGGGATGAATTGGATGCCGACCCGAATCAGCCGCTTTTTATACTGGACGGTTTCGAGTCGACGTTGGCGGCAATTAATGACTTGGATATTAACCGGGTGGCGTCGATCACGATTCTGAAAGATGCGGCTTCGACAGCCATTTACGGGTCGAAGGCGGCAAACGGGGTGATCGTGGTGGAAACCGTGAAGCCGGAAGCGGGGAAATTGCAGGTAAGTTATAACGGGAACATGAATCTGTCGATGCCGGATTTGTCGAGTTATAATTTGATGAACGCTAGGGAGAAGTTGGAGTTCGAACGATTGGCGGGAAGGTATGAACCCGCATCTTGGTCGGCGGTAAGCGAGGTGGAGATGAACGAGTTGTATAACGAGAAATTGAGGGCTATCGAGAGTGGCGTGGATACCTATTGGTTGGCTGAGCCTTTGCGGGTGGGGGTAAACCAAAAACATTCCCTTTACGTGCAAGGGGGTGAAGGGAATTTCCTGTTCGGGCTGGGAGCGGGATATAACGGAATATCCGGTGTGATGGAAAAGTCCGACCGGAGTGTGATCAGCGGTAATATCGATTTGATTTACCGGGTGTCGAAATTCCAGTTCTCGAATAAGTTCTCGTTGACATCGACCGACTACAAGAACCCAATCGTGGCTTTCAGCGAGTACGCGGCGGCGAATCCTTATTACAAGAAGTATAATGATTCGGGGACGGTGGATAAATGGTTGGAGAAAAATGATTTCTTTAAGGCATCAAACCCGTTATGGAACGCCAGTCAGAATAGCCGGGACGAAGGGAAGAACCTCTCGTTGAGTAATTATTTCATGGCGGAATATTTCCCCACGGCGGAGTGGCGGGTGCGTGCCCGGTTGGGGATTACTTACGGGAATGACGACACGGAGAAGTTTTATTCCCGGAATGATACCCGGTACGAGGACGTGGAGGCCATCAAGAAGGGGGAATACCGCTCGGCAAATACCCGGACGAATCAGGTGGAGGGGGAATTGAGTGTTACTTACGCGAAGTTGTTGGGAAAACACCGGGTGAATCTGGTGGCGGGTGGAAATGTTTTTAGCAATAAGTCGCTCACGCAAGGGTATTCGGCGCAAGGGTTCCCGGAGGGTGATTTTTCTTATCCTTCGTTCTCGAACGGTTACCCCGAAAACGGAACGCCCACTTATTACGAGTCCGTGTCCCGCTCGGTGAACGGGTATTTCAACACGGGGTATTCTTTTGACGACCGCTATTTGATGGATTTCAGTTTGCGCACGAGCGGGTCGTCGGTTTTCGGTACCTCCCGGAAGTATAACACGACGTGGTCGGTGGGACTGGGATGGAATTTGCACAAGGAGAAGTTTATCATGAATCACGTGGGATGGATAGACTTGTTGAAGTTGAGGGCGTCGATCGGAAACCCGGGGAACCAGAGTTTTGATTCGGCACAGTCGTTGCTGACGTACTCGTTTCAATACGGGGCGATGAACTATTTCGGGCTGGGAGCCGTGTTGTCACAGGTCGGGAACCCGGATTTGGAGTGGCAGATTACCGTGGACAAGAATATCGGGTTGGACGTGACGTTGTTCAACAAGCGATTTTCCCTGACGGCGGATTATTATTACAAGGTGACAGACCCGCTATTGATTAAGGTGAGTACCCCGCTTTCTTCCGGTACGCCGACGTACATGACGAATGCCGGGGAGCAGGTGTCGCAAGGTTTGACGGCTTCGGTGTCGTACTATATTTTCCAGAATTTCGCGGAACGCTTCTCGTGGATGATTCGGGCTAACGTGAGGACGCAGAAGAGCAAGATTGACAAGATCGGGAATAAGCTTTCCACGTTGAACGCCAGTGGAAAGGGGGCGAACACGGTGAGGTATTATGACGGGGCAGACCCGGATGATATTTGGGCGGTGAAGTCCGCGGGGATTGATCCCTCGAACGGGAAAGAGTTGTTTTATGCCAAGGATGGCAGTTATACTTATGATTTTTCCTATGACGACGAGGTGATTTGCGGGAATACCCGTCCCGACGTGGAGGGGGTGCTTGGTACCTCGTTGAACTGGAAAGGTTTGTCGGTGAGTCTGAATTTCCGTTACCAGATGGGGGCGGACGTGTTCAACGAGGCGTTGTACAGCAAGGTGGAGAATATCTCGAGGAGTGCCTTGAACCGGAATCAAGACAAGCGTGCGCTGTACGAGCGTTGGCAGGAAGTGGGGGATATGGTGCGTTTCAAGGATATCGCCAGCGCGGAGAGTACCCCGATGTCTTCCCGTTTCGTGCAGAAGGAGAACGTGTTGACACTGGAATCGGTTTACGTGGGATACGAGTTCTATGACGGGTGGATCAAGAAGCTCGGGTTGAGTAGCTTGAAGATACAGGCATCCGCGCGTGACGTGTTCCGGGCATCGACGATTCGGTCGGAGAGGGGTATAGCGTATCCCTTCGCGAGAAGTATGGAGGCAGGACTTTCGTTTAATTTTTAATAACAGATGAGTATGAGATTACGAAATATAATTTGGAGCGGGTTGATGTTGGCGTGCAGTGTCGGGTGTGCCGATTTTCTGGACGTGCAACCCAAGGACAAGCAATCGGAGAAATAGTTGTTCGCCACGAGAGGCGGGTATTATACAGCGGTGAACGGAATTTACAATAAGATGGCGTCCGCGGCTCTTTACGGGAAGAATCTTTCTTACGAGTTGGTGGATGTGATATCGAAACGTTATCAGCCGCTGTCGGTGAACACGTATTTGACGGCGTTGAGCACGTTTGCTTACACGGATAATTCGGTGGAAACGGAGTTGTCGAACACGTGGACGGCGGCTTATAACACGATATTGAATTGTAACGTGGTACTGGAGAATATCGACAAGAGCGAGGGGGTGTTGTCGACGGTGGAATCGCGGGTGCTGAAAGGGGAGATGCTTGCCGTGCGAGCCTTTTTGCATTTTGATATGTTGCGTTTGTTCGGTCCGGTCTATAAGCTCCAACCGCAAGCGGAATCAATCCCTTATAACGAGTCGTCGAAAGTGGTAGCCTTGCCGTTGTTGCCTGCCGATTCGGTGATTCACGAGAAGATTTTGCGGGATTTGGACGAGGCGGAGGGTTTGTTGGCGGATAGTGATCCGGTTATCGCGGAGGGGCCTATGGCTTCCCTCGAGGAAGAGCAAGACGTGTATTCGCGTTATCGCCAGTTGCGGATGAATTATTATGCCGTTCAGGCGTTGAAGGCAAGGGTGTACTTGTACGCGGGAGAACAGGCGAATGCTTTGGCTGCTGCCCGAAAGTTACTGACGGACAAGAGGGTGGATGAACATTTTCCCGCGGTAGACCCGAACAAGCTTTTGGCAAACCAGACGAATCCCGACCGGGTGTTCTCGACGGAGGTGCTGGCGGGTATTTACAAGAAAGACAGGAAGGATATTTATACCGGTTATTTCAGCGCGGAACAAGCAGGGAATAATTACCTGCATCCCCGGAAAGATTTCGTGAACACGAGTCTTTTCGCGGGAGAAACACAGGATTACCGTTTCCAGACGTGGTGGCAGATTGCTTCCGGGGTGGGAGAGAGCGGACACGTGCTTATCAAGTACAAGGGAATCGACCAGCCTAGCGGGACGACGGAAACGGAGTATTTCTATGCTGTTTTCATGTCATTGATTCGTTTGAGTGAGGTGTATTATATCGCGGCGGAATGTGAGCCCGTGTTGGCGGAACGGTACGAGTGGCTGAATCAAGCCCGTGCGCGGAGGGGATTGCCGAATTTGACGGCGGTTTCGGAAGATGATTTCATGAAACGGTTGCGGGGAGAGTATTTGCGGGAGTTTATAGGGGAAGGACAAATCTTTTTCATGTACAAGCGTTTGTATATTAATATAAACAGTGACGAAAACGGGTATGATACCAGTACTTACGGGGCAAGGGAGGAACGTTACGTGCTGCCAATGCCTTCCGGTGAAATTGCTAATCGTTAAAAGGATAAGATTATGAAATGGAAAAATATATTATGGGGTGCGGGATTGTGTTTTATTTTGAGCGCTTGCGAGAAGCAGGATATCCCGTTTTTTACCACGGATGATGCCGGAATTTATTTCCAACGGGTGACGAGTTATATTTACGGCAGTACCACGGAGTTTTACGCGGATTCGCTTTCTTATTCGTTCGTGTCGGCGCAAGCCTCGGTAAAGAGCGTGATGCTTGCGGCTACCGTGCGGACGATGGGAAAGGTGGCGGATTATGACCGTCCTTTCAAAGTGGTGGTAGACGAGGCGGGAACGACAGCCGTGGAGGGAAAGCATTACGAGTTGGATCTGGATACGGTGGTGGTTCCGGCAGGAGCCAGTACGGCATCCGTGCGGGTGCGTTTTTACCGCACGGATGATTTGATGGAGAGAACGGTGCGTTTGGCTCTTCGCTTGGAGGATAACGAGTATTTCAAGTGTTATTTCCCGGAGTACAAGAACACGAGTGCTTATACGGCGACGGGTGAGATGATTCACGGGGATGTGTTCGCTTTCTCGTTGAGCGAGATGTACACGGAACCGAGTTACTGGTCGATGTTCGGGGGGAGCTTTTTCGGGGACTGGACTCCCAAGAAGTATCTGGTTGTTAATGCGGCTTGCGGTTTGACTCCCGCAGATTGGAGTAACGCGGGGTATGCCGGGGCTAAGGTGCAGTACGGTCGTTTTAGTTTTTTTGCCATGACCGTGCAGAAGTATTTGCAGGAACAAGCGGATGCCGGAACTCCGGTATCGGATTCGGACGGGAAGTATATGCAGCTTGCTCCTTCCTACGCGGTGGATTATTCCCGGTATGAATAATATTAAAAAATGATGTTATGAAAATGAATCGTATTATATTGTTTTTGTTTGCTTTTTCCCTTTGTGCTTGTTTTGACGATAAGGGAAATTACGAGTACCACGAGGTGGCGGAAATAACTATCGAGAATATCCCGGAGGTGGTTGAGGTGTTGGGAAATTCCGATCATATTGTCGTGAAACCGAAGATCGTTTCTTCGCTGGAAGGGGAGATCGGGGCGGATAACACTAATTTCGAATTCGGTTACAGGATCGAGAAAAAGTCCGGGGGCGTCATGGTGTCCGGGCAGAGATGGGTGGATTTGAATCCCTCGAAAACACTGGAGTTGGATACGTTGGCGGCTTTCGTGGCGGACACGTATATCGGGTGGTTTACCGTGACGGACAAGCGTTCGGGAATACAGGCTTCCGCTACTTTCGACATAAAGGTGTCGTCCCCGACCTACGAGGGGTGGATGGTGCTTTGTGACGAGGGGGAGGAAGAACGTGTGCGGATGGATATGATTTCGGTTATTTCCGCGGAACGGATTATCCCGGCTTATGACTTGTTGGCGCCGTTGGGATTGCCGGATTTGAAGCATGCCAGAGGTATCGGTTTTTACCCGAATCTTTTCGCGAGTCCTAATGACGTGATCTACGTGATGACGGGTGAGGGCACGTATAAGTTGGATCGGGAAACCTTCAAGACGGATGTTTCGTGGGATATCAATAATATTGATTTTATCATTCCTCCCGCGGATGAGCGTGTCGTGTGCTACACGTCGGTGAATAACAGCAGTACGGCGGGAGCCTTGGCTTGCTTTTGCGTGACGGATGCAGGGAATGCTTACGCGCAAGTGCTGGGTTCTGCCGGGGCAGCTTTCGAGTATCCCGTGAATACTTCTGAACGGGGAAAAGCACCGGAATACAGGGTTGCCCCGTGTGTCGGCGTGAGTATGGCTCGTCCGGGGAACGCATCGACAGCTTTGCTGTATGACACGGATAACCGGAGGTTCGTGGGGTGGAAATACAATTACAGTGATGATGATGCGATGCAGACTTTAACCCCGTTGCCTGATCCGGAAAACGGCTTGTTCAGTTTCAAGACGGGCATGGAGTTGGTACATATGGAGAGTACCCGTTATTCTAACGGATTGGTGTACGCGGTCTTGCAAGATGGCGGGGGAAGGCGTCGCGTTTACGGGATTAATATGTCCGGTAACGGTTTCGTGCAGGAAGTCAAGTACGAGAATATGGATGCTCCCGATTTTGATAAGGCAACGGCTTTCGCTTTTCATTCCCAATTCCCGTATATGTTTTATGCCGTGGGGAATAAGGTGTATTTGCATAACTTGGGAACAAACACGACTTACCCGATGAGTACGATTGCTTTGGGGGAGCGTGAAGTGGTGACGATGTTGAAATTCAACCTGTATCGCCAATGTTCTTTAGGTCAGTTGAACAATCAGTCCGAAGAGTTTATGGCTCGGCAATATGAACTGATGGTTGCTTCCTATAACACGGATGCCCCGGATAATAACGGGGGCAAGTTAGGATTCTATCCGGTTGACGGGGTGAATAATACCGTGACGAAACGGGTGGAATATGACGGTTTCGCGCGAATAAAAGATGTCGTGTATCGTGAGCGTCGATAGGTGACGTGGTGATTATTATGCTCGGGAGGGGGGAACGTGTGCGTTCCCCTCTCTGTTTTTCAGAACTTCCAGAACGATGCTTGACCCCGAAGGTCATCCGTTCTGTCTGGACACGGAAGAGGCGGAGTAAAGACCGGGGGTGGTATGAAATTGTTTATGAAAGAATTTGTTGAATGCACTTTGACTCTCGAATCCTAGTAAAAAAGCAATCTCTGTGAAAGGTACTTTTTCCCTGATATATTCTTGGGCTAAATCCATTCGTAGGTTATTTAATATCTGTTGGTATGATGTGCTTTCCGATTTTAATTTGCGTTGCATGTTTCTTTCACTCATGTTGAATTTTTCTGCCACGCGTTTGAAAGATAAATCGGTATTTGAAAGGTTATGCATGAGATAGCGGCGAACTGTTCTTGCCAAACTATTGCTTTGCTCCGTATCCATTTGTTTTATCTCGTGCATGTAGTCCTCGAAGACGGGATATAATGATTTGTTTCCTGTAATGATGGGTAAATCCAGTACCGAACGCTTGAAAGCGAGAGATAGTTTGTCTTGATTAAACTCTATCGGGCAATATAGAAACTCTTCGAGTTTGTCAATCGTGCCTTCCTTGGGGTATATCGAGTGAGCCCGCGAGGGATATAAATATCTTCCCGTGAAACTATACGCGTATTGAAGCGAAATGCCGTATTGCATCTCCATCCATTGCCTGGAAGCTATCGGGTATAGTTGAGCGAATTCACGATTCATTGATATTTCAAAAAAGAAATAATCGTTGTCCTCCCTGTTCGTGTAGGTTAGAATATCATTAGCCGTGAGGTCGAGAGGTGCGGGATTCTCGAAAATCTCCCGGACATTTTTACTGCGGTTATAAATATTGTACATACTGCCGATTAAGACAAAGGGTAATAAAAATCCTGTTTCTAAGCCTATTCTGTTATTGCCGCTTTGTTTTACCACGTGTTCCAAGTATAATCCCAGTATGTTCGCGTCAATTTTTGTTGTCGGGTTTAGCAATGTATCTTGGTTAAACTTTCTTTGTGCGAATAACTTGGAAAATTCCGCTGTGGGCGTTTGAAATTGCTTGATGAGTATATTCAATAAACCTGCCGATATATACATGCTTTGTCGCTTTTGGACAAAATTATGGCTTTATTGTCAATAATGCAAATGATATACGATATACATTTGTTCTATCATTTTTTAAACTTGAAATATGAAAATAGAATTGGTACCTGCGAGTAAGATTTTATCCATCATGATAGTCTGTTTGGGAGTTATACACGAGATTGCGACATTCACGCCACTTGTACAAGACGGCTTGGAGTGCTTGTCGAGAAGTGATTTTAATAGCGTGATATATATGAGTTTGATGTGTGGGGCTTCCCTTGTTTTGAGTGGGTGGTTATTGTTGCTATTACTCCCCAAGAATGTAACACATACGTTTCTTGCTTACCCGATTTTGTTGATAAGTATTTTTGTGCTTATCAATGGAATCGTGTCTGTTGTTTTTATGGTTGACAATCCGTTTGCTTGGGGATTATTAATAACTATAATTTCTGCCTGTAATTATATACTTTTCACGCCAAATGATAAATGAGATTAACGTGTAAAGAATAAACCTTTTTGCTCCTTTATCCGTATAGAGTGGTGTGATTTTTATAACATAACATATACAATTTATTAAAAGGAAAGAATGAAAGCAGCATTGTTTTTAGAAGATAACCAACTTTGCCACCTTAGTGGAAATATAGAAGGAAAAGCGATAAAGGTGTCAACGATTACGACAGAGGATGATAAGGTTGTTTCTATAAAAAACAGAGAGGTGAAAAACTGGAACGTGAATTATTTCGTCCAATGGCTCGCGGAATGCGGGATAAAGATGATTTATGTTTCCGGAATTGACGAGAAGATAAGGCGTTTTTTCGAGCAGATGAAAATTATCGTGAACGTGAAAAATTCGTCGGATCACCCTCTTTTAGTGAGAGAGATTACTTCTTGGGATTAAAGTAGGAATCTTAGGTTAGTTTCCGGTTTAAACATGGTTTAAACAAGGGGCAATCGGAAAATCAGTAATTGAAACAAACTTTCATTCATGGATTTTTCGATTGTCCTTTTTTAATAAAGTCTTGTTATTGAGGTGGGTGCGGCAAAAAATAGGTTGATATTTCGGTTGACAAATTGGTTGACAAAACCATTGAAAATCGCACAAAATAAGGATAAAAGAAAAGAGAGTCACTTTTGTAACTCTTTCTCTTTCTGTGGTGCCACCAGGAATCGAACCGGGGACACAAGGATTTTCAGTCCTTTGCTCT